>PMXH01000164.1 GCA_003165855.1 Acidobacteriaceae bacterium
CGATGGACGGCGTTCAGCGCAGTCTTGCGGACGGCGGGAGTGGTCGACTCAACTGCGGACAAGCGAGACCTCGATCAGCGCAGGGAACTGGCCTGCTGAATGGTGACTGATTACCGTATCACGCGCTTTTTCAGGCGGTCAAACCGGAGGCGTTCTAACTGCAGCAGACACAGACCTGGGAGACCATAAGGGGATTCGTGATCCATCTGTGGAGTTGGCTTTCTTTGTAGTTGAGACTCTTATTGCCGTCCGAACTGCACGGTAACATGTGTTCCCGCAGCCACGTGCGTGCCCGCCGGAGGAGATTGCTGCCGCCCCAGGCCGCTACCCACGGCTTCCAATTCGAGGCTGGCATCTTGAGCAGTTTCCACAGCGCCGCGGACGGTCTTGCCGATGAACGAGGGTACTTCGATCCCGCCTTGCTCCACGTCGAGGATTACTGTGCCTGTCACCGGCAGCTTTGTTTGGGCTGGGACTGCATCGGGAGTGTTCTTCTGATCTGATTGACTTGCGACGACCGCTGCGGGCTCGCTTTGCCGCATCGACGCCTGGACTACCGTACCTTCAATGCCGGCGCTAGCGGGCGTGGGTGTCTTTGATACACTCGCTTTACCCGCCGCCGGCTGCAAGCCATCCCCATTCACCTCCGCCGTCTCCAGAGGTTCGCCGGGATGATCCGGCGTACCCTCTTCNNGCCCTGGTGCAGGCCCACTGCCGAATCCAGAATCACGGCCACGACAATCTGGGGATCGTTCAGGGGCGAGAATCCCGCGAACGACCCGATATACTTCGTCTTCGAATAGGCTCCCGTGGCCGGATCGACTTTCTGCCCGGTCCCTGTCTTCCCCGCCGATGTATACCCTTCCAGAATCGCCTTGCGCCCTGTGCCCTCGAGCACCACTTTCTGCATCATCGCCCGCATCTCGGCCGCAGTGTAACTCGAAATCACTCGCCGCGACGCTGCCGGATGAAAGCTCGCGGTCTCCAGCTGCGGAGCACTGTTTGGTTCACCCTTTCGCGCGACGATGCGAGGCGCCACCCACACGCCGTCGTTGGCGAACGTGGAGACCAGCGCCGCCAGCTGAATCGCCGAAATCCCAATCTCCTGGCCCATGGAAATCGCCGCAATCGAAACCTTCGACCAGCGGCTCACCGGCTTGGTCATCCCACGGGTCTCGCCCGGCAACTCGATTCCGGTTTGCTGTCCGAATCCGTACGCACGAATGTATTTGTAGAAGCGGTCTTCGCCCAGCCGCAACGCAATCTTGATCGAGCCCACATCGCTCGACTCCGCCAGCACACCCCACACCGGCAAGAGGCCGTGGGGCTTCGAGTCGCGAATGCGCATACCGTTGTAGACGATCGACCCCATCTGGCAGTCGAATATTTCGTCCGGATTCGTGAGCTTCTCTTCGAGTGCCGCCGAAATCGTCACCAGCTTGAATGTCGACCCCGGCTCGTACACATAGCTCACGGCACGGTTGGTCAGCGCCGCGGGCGTGATCTGCTTGCGCAAATTCGGATTGAAGGTCGGCCGGTTGGCTAGGGCGAGAATTTCTCCGGTGTGCGGATTCTCGACGATCACTGTCCCCGCGATGGCCTGCGTATCGTGAATCGCCTGATCGAGTTCCTTCTCGGCGATGTATTGAATGTTCTTGTCGATGGTAAGGACCAGGCTCTCACCCGGCTCCGGCTGTTTCTCGATGTCGGAAAACCATTGCCGGCGGGCATCCACCGAGATGAACATCTTTCCGGCTCGCCCGCGCAGTTCATCGTCGAACGCGTGCTCGATGCCGCTCTGCCCCGAATCTTCCATCCCGACGGTTCCCACTACCTGCGCCGCCAGATCGCGCGCGGGATAGAAACGCTTGGGCTCTTTTTGAAAGTGAATGCCCTGCAGGTTCAGGGACTTGATGCGCTCGATGGTTTCATCATCCGCCTTGCGCGCCACCCAGCAAAAAGTCTTGTGATTGCGGCAGTCGGCGAGCACTACGTTATGATCTTCGCCGGTGATGCGTGTGATCAAGGAGACCGCCGTGGGCAGGTCCTTCACTTCGGTAGGCACAGCGAAGGCCGAATCCACCAGAACGGACATTGCCAGTTCGTGCCCAGCGCGGTCGTAAATCACGCCGCGCTTGGCGGAAAGCGGAATCTCGCGTTGCTGCTGGTGCTCGGCCTGCTTCGCAAAGCTGCCGTAACAGAAGATCTGCAGATAAACCAATCGACCGCAGATGGCCATGCACCAGAACAAGAGCATCGCGCCTAAGAGGTAAAGCCGCGCGTTCTTGCCGAGATTAGAGTAAGTGGCCATGAAAAGCCGTCGCTGGTCGTTAGTCGTTGGTCGTTAGTCGTTGACCAGACTAGACAAACATGGCGGACCACCATACCGGCGGACCGCCAAGTAAATTCGTGTGGGGCGGGTCTCTGACCCGTCCGCCGAGCGCAGCTCGGCTGTTGCCGTCGGCCCTACTGCCCCGCCAGCACCGTAACCGGCTCCGCCCTCGCTATCACCGGCGCGTTCGAGTCCACCGGTGCGCTGTCCATGCGGATCACCTGCCCTGGTTCGGGTGGCACCAGCCCCATCCGCCGCGCGATCACATCAATCCGCTCCGGATCGCGCAATGAGGCATCCTCCAATCGCAGCGCCCGGTTCATCTCGGTCAGGTTGCTGAGCGCCCGCTTCGACGATTCGATCTGATAACCGTATTCAATCGCCCGGAAGTGCTGCCAGGCATAGGTAAACACCAGCAGGAACAGGCACGCCAGCGCCGTGCCAAACTGCCTCATCTCGCGATTTCGCCCAGGATCTTCCACCTTCACCAGCCGCGAGTTGTCGATCGCCTTGGCAAAGTAGATTTCTGGCGTACCCGTGAAAAATGTATTCCGCCGCTCTACTGGGATTGCATTCCGAATTGCCGCTGCTGCTGCCATTTATGCCGCTCCTGCCAAGACGAGTTCAATCTGCGTAGGCGGAAGCTGCAACTCGAAAAGCCGCCGCAGTTCCATTTCATCGGCGAGGCGTTTCTGTCGAGCGCTTTGTTCAGCGCGCTCCACCGCCGCCATTAAATCCCTAATCAATGTTCCTGTGTACATTTCCCAACCTCAGACTTGGATTCCTACCACGGAACCCGTAAATCCCGCGGATCTTTGTCCGCTCTTTTCATAACCTGAACGCCCGGCACGCCTTCTACAGCCATGCCGGGGACTCCGGCAGGTTTTCCGGAGCCTAAATTCTTTCCGCTGCCCGCAACTTCGCGCTGCGTGCCCGCGGATTGCGATCGCTCTCTTCTTCTGTTGCTGTCAGCGGCTTCTTCGTCAGCAAACTGACGTAACCCTGCTTCACCGATTCCCGGAACGCATCCTTTACGATGCGATCCTCCAGCGAGTGAAAACTGATCACCACCACGCGTCCTTCTGGCTTCAGAATCCGGGGCGCCGCATTCACCAGCGCCCTCAGATCGTCTAGTTCGCGGTTTACGAAGATTCGGAGAGCTTGAAAAGTTCGGGTCGCCGGATGAATTCGCCTTGGTTCAGAATTCATTGGCCGGGCCGCGGCTGATATGACGTCCGCAAGATGTGCGGTAGATCGTATCGGCCGCGACCGGCAAATGGCTCTGGCGATTCTCCGCGACCTCCTTTCCTCTCCGAATTCGTAAATCACATCGGCAAGCTCGCGCTCGTCGAGGTGGTTTACCACTTGTTCGGCGGTACGCTCCGACCGCGGGTCCATCCGCATGTCGAGCGGCCCATCCGCCTGAAAACTGAATCCGCGCGCGGCATCGTTCAGCTGCAAGCTGCTCATACCGATGTCGGCCAAAATGCCGTCGATAGTCGCTGGGCGCTGGCCGCTCGCAATTTCTGCGAACGATCGATGCAGCAGCGTCACCTTCGGCCAATCCGCTTCGGCGAAGCCCGAAGCTCGAAGTCTGACACCCGCTATCTCCAGCGCTTTCGGATCCTTATCGAGCCCAATCAAATGTCCCGGTGCGCCGAGGCGTTTTGCGATTTCGTAACTGTGTCCGCCCAAGCCCACCGTGGCGTCGATNNCCTTCCACCACCATGCCCAACCCCCTGAGGGGTGTCTGTTGAACCCTCGCCCACTAGATGCCCAATTCGTCGAGCGTCTTCTCATCGTCAGAAGTGAACTTTTCTTCCTCGACCTGCCTGCGGTACGACTCCAGGTTGCGCACGATCAAGTGCGTTAAGTTGCCCGTAACTGCAACCTCGCCTTTGATTTGCGCCGCTTCCCGCAGGAGCTGCGGCATCAGCAGCCGCCCCTGCCCATCCATTTCCACCATCTGCCCGTAATAATTCACCCGGTCCAAAAACTTCTTCTTCGTAGGATTGAAGGTGGAGAGCCCCGCCAACTTCTGCTCGATCCGCTCCCATTCCTCGAAGGGATACACTTGAGCAACCTTTCCATCCAGACTCGTGATGTAGAATTGCTGTCCGTACTTCTCGTCGATCACCCGCTTGAATTCCGCCGGGACCTTCAACCGTCCCTTTTCGTCGACGCGAGTTGGGTGATTGCCGCGAAACATGATTTGTCATCCTGAGGCGCCGTCCGTTGGCGCCGAAGGATCTCCGGACTATTGCTACTGCCACGAAGGAGGTAAAAGCGACGCAAAGTTGGGTCAAACTCGGGTGGTTCGGGCTGTTTGTCGTGCTTTTGGGTCGGTTTCCCACCGGCTCCTCTTTTTCTGCGTCCCGTTCCCACGACTTAAACTGTCTTGACCACTCTGTACCACTTTGTACCACATCTTACCCGTAAGTCCTTGATTGTCAACAACAAACTTCAAGGTAGGACTCCCACTTCGAGAGTGAATCGGCAAAATACGAGAGCTTGTGGTTAACCACGACGATGACCACAAGATGTTGGGTTTACGCTTCTGGTTCCTTCGCCATTTATTCGCTCATATTTTTCTTGCACTCCGCGCCCATGGCGGGTTTTCCTGTGGAAAACAGCAACAGCGCCAGGAACTTCATGCCTTTGCGCGCCGTCGCCCGACGGAGAGCAAGCCCTCCCAAAGGGCACCTTCGGTGGCGAATTCCACCCGAGCCTCTTACACTCCTTCAGCACGCCCGAGCAAACGCCTGAGCACCCACCTCCAATTCGACGACTGGGTTCCCTTCCCCGTGGCGCGTGTCTTCGCGTTCTTCTCCAACCCTGAGAACCTGCCGCGCATCATGCCGCCGGCTACCGAAACGAGACTTGACCAACTCCATCTCGTTTCTCCCAAGTCGTCGCAAGATCAGGATGCGATTGCTTTTCCCCAAGCAGCCGGCATCGGCACCATCATCGTGACTTCATTTCGATTGTTCCCCTTATTTCGCCTGCGCGCTCCGTGGATCGCCCGCATTACCGAATTCGAATGGAATCATCACTTCGCCGATGTGCAGGAGAGAGGCCCTTTCAAACGATGGCATCACCGTCACGAGTTCCGGGCACAGACCCGCAACGGCATCAGCGGGACGCTCGTCCGCGACGTGATCGAATATGAAGTTGGATTTGGTCCGCTGGGCACGGTCGCGAACTCACTCTTCGTCGCGCCCCAGATCCGACGCACCTTCGCGCAGCGTCAGCAGAAACTCCCGCAGCTTCTTTCGTAGCGCCGGCGCTGTGTATCTCTTTTCACTCCAACCGACAAGATGCCGACGCTAGATCCCTCAGTACACCACGTTACCCGCGCGGCTGGTGTGAATCTGTCCAGCCTCCACCGAGATCGAGTAAGCTGCTCCTCCGTCGCCACTCCATTCCCGGATGTCGAACGTTGCTCCAGTCGGCGCGTGGTAGACGGCAAAGTTGTGCAAAGTCAGGGGTTGGCCGGGCTTGCACACCTCCGGCGCGTCGGTGACCTGAAGAAAATAAGCGCCCATGCCCGTACCCACCACCTTGGCCCGGCCGTCCACTTCCACGAGCAACGCCGATTTTTCGTCCAACGCAACCTCGCGCGGGTTCTTCGACCATCCATCCGCCACGAGGCGCGCCAGAAACCCTAAACTCCGGCCCATGCGATCACGCGCCGCGAAGTGACTGTCGGTGAGAGTATTTTCCAATCCCGGCACTTTCAGAAAATCACGTTCGAGCGTCACCCGCTTGCTATAGGGATCCTGCAAGACTTCGCGTGAGCTGAGATCGGCATCGCTCGATTGATCTTCGGTTGCCCCATAGACAAACTCGCTCAGCACCGCCAGTCCAGCGCTGTTTCCTCCAATCGGCTTGCCGGCCAGCACATGCGCGTTAATCGCCTCCTGCACCGGAGTTCCCTTCCAGAAGCGCACATAGCGCGCCTGGTCGCCGCCGGCAATAAAAATGACGCTCGCCAGCCGAATAATGCGCGCTACTTTCACCTCCTGCGCCGCCTTGCGATCGGGAATAATCAGCGTCGCTACCGAGTTCATCTCGCATGTCTTGCTGACATACGAGTTGTAGTCATCATTGCCGTGGGCACGCAGAATCAGGAAGTCTCCGCCGTTGCCTTTTCCGCACAACCAGCGGAATGCCTCCTTCTGCTCGGCGCCACCACCCATCAGAGCGATGCCCGGCTCAATGTGCGTTTCCGCAGCAAGATCGCTACCCACGCGTTTGTATTTGTAGGAGACTGCATGGCTAACGCCAACGCAGCAGAACCCAAGGCTCAAAACGAAAAGGAAGATGTGCGCGAATTTCATGATCCGAAGACTATATCCCAGCAAGGCCACTATAAAACAGGCGGAAGCGTCGAGAGGGTAGTGTTGCTTCGACCCCACCACCGCGGCGAAGATCGGCCTCGTCTTCAACCCCGCCCAAATTGTCACCGTCAGATTGACCTTCGGGTGTACACTGCGTCCGTTTAGTCAGCGACGATTTGTGGAGGGACTTATGCATCTGAACCGAGGCAGGATCTGGCTGGGCGGTCTGGCGGGCGGCGTGGTGTGGACAGTCTGGAGTTTTGTGGTGGGCCATTTTGTCATCACGGATGCGCGCTACCTGGCCGCACAAAATGCCGGGTTCTTTTTGAAAACGCCGCGCTATCCCTTCTTCGTGGGTCAGTGGATTGCTCTTCTGTTCATTCTGTCGATCGCGGTGGCTCATCTGTACGCTTGGTCGCGTCAGGGCCTGGGACCCGGTCCGGGCACTGCGCTGAGGGTCGGCTTTCTGACCGGCTTCTTTACCGGCTTCCCGGAAAACTTCGCGCAGGCTACCTGGNNACTTCGGTGACGCCCTGCATCACTTCCGTCGCATCGTAACGGGCGCCGACCACGGCATTACCGCCCAGTTCCGCGGCATGCTGCAGCATCAGATCGAAGGCTTCGGCACGCGTCTTCTCACACAAGTTGGTGAGCAGAGTGATGTTGCCGCCGACCAGCGTCTGCAATCCGGCGCCGATCGTGCCAAAGATCGAGCGCGAACGCACTACGATGCCGCGCACCACTCCCAGCGTGCGCGTTACGCGGAAGCCGTCCAGCTCGAACTGCGTCGTGACCATGTTGTGCGCCACCATCCGCCCACCGCCGGTGAAGCTGGGTGCCATCGTCATTCCTTTCTGAATCCGTACATGCGACCGTGACTGTACCGAGCCACCAACTATAACGCGGATGCTATCAGGAAAAAACCTTGGGGACGCAGCTTGCTCGTCGCCCGTCACGAATCGCTTCCAAACGCCCACTCACTCCAGCGCAGCCGTTATGGAGAATTCCTGCGACGCCCCATCGTACTCAACCCGCAGCACGTTGGCCTTGCAGCACACTTGGCAGTCTTCGACGTAGTTCTGACGCCGTCCGGCGGATTCATCGACGTTGGTCAGGTTCCATTCTCCGCATCCTGCGCATTGGAAACCCGCTTCCATAAAGCAATTATGCCGCACCTCCCTCGCGACCGGCGACCGGCTGCCGAGCGGAAATTTCAAAAGGCCCTATAATGGCGGGGCTCTAATTTCCGGAGGCCTCATGATTTCGCGGCGGCGCTTTCTCGAAGTGGGCAGTGTGGCAGGAGCAGTCGCCGCAGTATGTCATCCTCTGCTGGCATCTGGTGGAGCATCCAACGATAAGCCGGTCGACTCTTCCCTGCCCCCGTCTCTGGCGCGCTTAAAGTCGCGGAAGAGTGAAGCCGTTCCCATTACGCGCGAGGAACGCTACGAACGCCAGGAACAAGCCCGCAAGCTAATGAGCGAGAATGCACTCGACGCGATCGTCTTGATGGAAGGGACGTCGCTCAGATACTTCACCGGCATTCGCTGGTGGGGCGGCGAGCGCATGTTCGCCATGGTGCTGCCGGCGAAAGGCGCGGCGTTTTATGTTTGTCCGGCATTTGAAGAAGGCCGCGCCCGCGAACAGCTCACGAACGCGCCTGATGGCCAGACTCCTGATCTGCGCACGTGGCTAGAAGACGAGAGCCCGTATCAGCGTGTCGTCCAGGGACTCAAGGAACGCGGCATGTCCAACGGCAAGCTGGGAGTTGAAGAAACAGTGCGCTTCGTCTTTGCCGACGGAATTGCCAGGGCCGCTCCACAGGCCTCGCTTGTCAGCGCAACGCCCGTTACGGCAGGTTGCCGCATGATCAAGAGCGCTCACGAGATCGCACTGATGCGTTTGGCCTGTCAAGTAACACTGGCCGCGTACGAAGCGGTGTATCACGCGCTGCGCGAGGGCATGACACAGCAGCAGGTGGAGGACTTGATCGCAGCGGCCTATGGCCAGCTCGGCTTTCCCGGCGAGGCCAGCGTACAGGTCGGCGAGTACTCGGCGCTTCCGCACGGATCGAGCACGCCACAAGTGATTCGAGAAGGTTCAATCGTCATGATCGACGACGGCTGCACCGTGGAAGGATATCAATCCGACATCACACGCACATTCGTGCTGGGCAAGGCCTCAGAACAACTCGGGGACAAGATGAGGAAGGTGTTCGAGATCGTGCACCGCGCGCAGGCGACGGCGCTCGCGACGGCTCGTCCCGGAGTCGAATGCGGCGCGGTGGACGCGGCGGCACGCAAAGTGATTACCGACGCCGGCTACGGACCCGACTACAAATACTTTACCCACCGCCTGGGCCACGGAATGGGCATGGACGGTCACGAATGGCCTTATCTGGTTCGCGGCAACACAACCAAACTTCAGCCCAATATGACCTTCAGCGATGAACCCGGCATCTACATTCCCGGCGANNGTTCTTGTCGGAGTCGTTATCCACAACTCCTTCCAAGGTGACGTGGCCATTCTTGACGATGATGCGAATCGGCTTCTGCACACCCAGGGCGTATTTCTCCAGCGCCGCGTACCCGTAGATTGCACGATATAAGCGCCGGCGCAAGCCGTCATCCATGGACGAGGGGGGAAGCACTTCGATCTGGTTATCCACCTTCTCGACGCCTTCGATGTGCTTCACCACGTTCTCCGCATCGGATTTTAGAGAAGGCCGCGCGACTTGCCCGAGCAGCGTGACAGTGTAGCCATCCACTTTATAAGCGATGTTGTCGAACACGCCGAAATAAGGAAGCATAAGAAGTTCGTGGCGAACTTCGCGGGTAATGCGTTCTTGAGCTTTGGCCGAGGGTTGTTCGCGATCNNGCCCAATGTGGCGAGCGAAAAAAGAGTGACGACTGCAACCAACAAGTTACGCTTCATGGCAGTTTCTCCTTGCTCGGGAAGTTTCCCAGGGATTGTGACAGTGTACTCCCCGGCAAGCCTCTGAGGTCCTGCAGGGTTTGCGGCGGACCGCGATTTGTGTCACAAATGAATGAGAGCCTGTAAGCCATTCAGGAACATCTGCTACCGGAGGGTTGCGGACGGTCCGTCCTTGCATCAGCTCTCAGAAGAGGTTTGGCCATGCAACATTTGAGTCCGCATGACGTGATGACAATGTTCATGGCGCTAGCCACGCTGCTGGGCTGCGCCAGGCTGACCGCGGAGTTGATGCAGAAGATCGGGCGGCCATCGATCCTGGGAGAAATTTATGTCGGAATTTTTCTGGGACCGACGGTTCTCGGCCAGCTCTGCGTTGAGTATTGATCGTGCCGGTGTTGCTATTTGATAATCAGCGTCAGTGAATGCGACCACAGCGTACCGGAAGTCAAGGCGTCAGGCTTCAACGAATCGTTCGTCCGAACGTGGGCGCTGCTCATAATTCGAGGGCTGCCGGCAGTCCCAAAATGCCAACTGTAACGGGGCCCGCGCCTATGCTTCCGCGAAATATATTTCCCCATGATGGGGAAGATGGTGTGGCTAAAGGTTGTCGCTCAAAACCGCCAAACCATTCTTGGATTGGTAAGAGAAGCCGTCTTTGGCTGCCGACCGCGACCAGCGAATCCGCACACGCAAGATGCGTATGGAGCTGTGGCGACACGGAGGTTTCCGGCGGAGTGAACGCATAATTCCGTGTCGCAAGGGGTGCGAGCCGGTGCAGTACTATCTGCCCCGTCGGACCCGTTTATGCGATTGTTCCGAATAGGGCCCCGACTCCTGCGGTCAGCGCCATAGCCAGTGCACCCCAGAACGTTACGCGTATTGCTCCCACCGTTACGCGTGCGCCGCCCGCGCGCGCGGCCACACCACCCAGAAGCGCTAGGAACACCAGTGAAGTTCCAGAGACAAGGGGAATCAGCCCCGCCTCCGGAGTTGTGGCAGTGACCAAGAGCGGCAGCGCTGCGCCGACAGCGAAGCTGCCAGCCGATGCCGTCGCAGCCTGAATCGGACGCGCCCGAAGGGTCTCAGAGATCCCGAGTTCGTCGCGGGCATGCGCGCCTAGCGCGTCATGGGCCATCAATTCTTCGGCAACCTTTTTCGCGAGCGCAGGGTCGAGCCCGCGAGCGACGTAGATGGCCATCAGTTCCTTGTGCTCGCCCTTGTCGTCTGCCTGGAGTTCCGCACGTTCAAGCGCGAGGTCGGCCTGTTCGGTGTCTGCTTGTGAGTGTACCGACACATATTCCCCAGCAGCCATCGACATAGCCCCAGCCACCAGACCCGCAACCCCGGCNNAGGATGCCATCGTTCGCGCCCAGTACCGCCGCTCGTAGCCAGCCGGTCCGTCCCGCGCGATGTCGTTCAGTGTCCCCTGCAGTCATGCTTGAGCACTCCTTAATCTGAGAACCGCTAGACGGCGGCCGCGCGCTCCAATCTAGACGGCCAGTGATAGGTTTCAGGCTGTCGGCTTTAACGCCGTAAGAGTAGAACCTTCGTAAACGGTCAGCCGAGATGTTAGAAAAAAACTGAGAATCTCCGCCAGTCGGAGAACTGCCCCGCAAATGCAATTTGAGCATCGTCCCCTTGTTCGTTCTTGCTACGCCGCTTGGAGCACGCTTACTGGCAGCAACAGAGTTACAACGANNGGTTGCCGATATCGGGCGGGAATCCCGGACCATTATCTTCAAACACTAGTTCCGCCGACCCTTGTTGCGAGCGGAGCCGGACATTGACTTTGGATCCCGCAGGCAAATGAGTCAATTCGTTCTCAAGCAAATTACTTACCACACGATTCATCAAGTTCAGGTCGGCATCCACCACCACATGCTGTTCGAGGTCAGTCGTCACTTCGTGATGATGCTCAGCCATCGCCGGTTGGTAAATATCGACTAATTGTCGCACGACATCGGAAAAGTCAACCGGGCGGCGATCGATGTGAAGAGCACCCGCTTCCGCTTCAGCAAGGTCCAGCGTCGTGTTCAGCAACTGCAAGAGCCTATCCAGGTCTTCGATCGCCTCACCAACCGAGTCACGCCACTTGTCATTTCCTTCATTACATAATGCGGATTCCAATGTTCCACGAATCAACGTCACGGGGCTTTTGAGGTCGTGCGCGATACCGCCAGTAACCGTGCGAAGCTGATTCACCGAAGATTGGAGCCGGTCCAACATGTGATTAAAAGTCTTCGCCAATCGTGAAATTTCGTCCGAATTCACCGGTTCGGGCAGACGTTCTTCTAGGTCTTCGGTGCCAATTCGCGCTACGGTTTCCGTAATTCGTTCAACGCGATGCAGGGTACGACGTGCGCTCCAGTAGGAGATGACAAAACCGAGCANNTTCACAACGACTCGAAACGTTTGTCGATATCCTTCCACGGTGATGGACTTCGGAGGTCCCGGAACCAGCCTTGTTTGTTGAATCGCCGTAGCGAAAGCATCTTTCGAGCCAGGACCTACCCACAACGGACCCTCGGTGCTATTGGGGCTCGTTGCCAAGAAGAAGACGGAATTCAGTCTTTCGCCGCGGGCATTGCGCTCATCCGGCACCTCCTGCGTGGCCAGTTCAGCCACCTCTCGAACGATCCGCTTATATAGGTGATCGCTCGGAGTATCGACCGAGACCTGAGCAAGAACCTCAGCTTCGCCGCTAAGCCAAGTATCGCTCCGCTCCCGGAGACCCTGAGCCACAAGGAAATAAACAATGGAAAAAGCCACGGCGGTTCCGAGCGCGAACGCCAGCGTTGTCCAGATCGAAATCCGCCAAGCGGCGGTCGTACGTAAATTCCTAGGCATGTTTGAGAACGTAGCCGACGCCACGAATTGTGTGAATCAGCGGTCGCTGAGTGTCCTGATCCACTTTGCTACGCAGACGATAAATGTGAACATCGACGACGTTGGTTGCGGGGTCAATCCTCATTTTCCAGACATGGTCCAGAATCATGGTCCGGGTCACCACGCGACCTTCATTGCGGCAAAGGTATTCCAGGAGAGAAAACTCCTGTGGAGTCAGTTGCAGCAGATGATCACCGCGTCGTGCTTCCCGACTCACCAGGTCAAGTTGCAAATCAGCCGCTTGCAGGCGAACCGATTCA
>PMXH01000060.1:0-2811 GCA_003165855.1 Acidobacteriaceae bacterium
GAAGACGATTACCCCATTCATCGAAAATGAATTTGATATCCCTGTCTTTTAACGAAGGCATTTTCTCGACATACTTGTCCCACGCCTCGAATGCTTCGCCAATGCGGTTGGCCAACCTGCGGGTTCTGAACTGCAGCGGATCGTGGACATCCACAAAGAGCTGCTTCTCAGCTTCAAAGGCCAGATCAGGATAGGCATAGGTGTGCTCGGAGAGATAGTCGATGTTGTCAACACACTTCGCAAGCAGCCAGCCGTCCCAGTCATTCACACTGCCGAATTCATAGGGGAGCTTTTCTTTAATAGGTGGCTCCCATATGCTGGGGAAGAAATTGCCGTTCTTCTCCGCGCCGCCCACGGACTTCTCGCAGATGCTGGCTCCAGACACGGTCACCTTGATCTTCGGGTCAACTTTCTTCATGACCTCGACGATGTAGTTGTGCTTGACGCAGTACTGGTCGAGCGACATGTGCCCATACTGCCAGGGACCATACATCTCGTTGCCGATGCACCAGCATCGAACATTGAAAGGCTCAGGACTGCCGTTTTCCGCGCGCATTTTCCCCATACGCGTGTCGACGGAGCCATTGCAGTATTCCACTTGTTCGGCGGCTTCGCGCGCGGAACCGAACCCGCTGTCAATCGCGAGATCAGGCTCGGCACCGACCAATCGGCAGAGGGCGATGAATTCATGAAGCCCCACATCGTTCGGCTCGACCCTGTCGGACCACATTGGTTGCAGACGTGGCGGGCGCTTATCCCGATCACCGAGTCCATCGCGCCAGTCGTAAGCGGAGACGAAGTTGCCGCCGGGCCACTTGAACATCTTGAAGCCCGCCTCTTTGAAGAGCTTGATCATGCCGGCGTGGAATCCCTGTACGTTGTCGGCAGGCATGAGCGATACGGTGCCGACGTGAAGGGTGCCGCTACCTGTGCCGAGGATCTCCAGACGTGCATCCTCTGTGTCGGCCGCCGCGGTGAACTTCAACGGGAATTTCCTGTATTCGGACGAGAGAGATGGGATCGTGACGGTTTGAGATTCGCCGGCGCCTGTTCCCCACACCAGACGGACGACGACCTTAACGCCGGCATCTCCACCCAGATAGATGCGACCTTCATATCTCTTGCTGCGCCCCAGGCGCAATTTAGACTGTTGAATGCCACGGGGCTCCGAGCCGCCAAGTTTGATGAGCGGACTGTGCTTGCCGACAAATGGCCGTGCCGTGTCCATCGCGACCGTTCCTGGAGGTCCAACCGGCCTGAATGGTTCGCCAACAAAGCGGCGGAAGAAGGAATTGGTTGTGGCCTGTGCAGGGACCGCATCGGTAATCGGGTTGGCAAACTTCCTATCGGTCAACATTTCGGCCCACACATTCGTGGTCGCCGGCTCCATATAGCCGCCGAAAACCATCGGATTCACCGGTGCACCGCTCTTTGAGGCATCGATTGTGACCTGAATGTTCCCTGCGACAGCAGCGAAAGCAGTCATCTCGTGATTCAGCATGGCGGCGCTCGCAGCCGAAGCCGTCAAAAACTCCCGTCGATTCATTGGCACGTCTTATCTCCTTATGTCTTGCTTGTTTTGCGCGTTCTCCGCCAGTTCTATTCAGACAAGAGCATTCTAAAAGGAGTGTCAACCCGGAGGCTCAGGGGGCAGTTCACCGGAAGAGTCTTGGTGCAAAGTCGTTCAGGTCTCTGTGCCAGGTCTGCCACTCGTGCGCAGCGCCGAGCGACTCATACCCGTCGATGTTGAAGGTGTAATAGTGAAGCCCGGGGGCCAGAGGCGGCGTTGTCACGGTCCAAAAACCGTCCGCCTGCTTCTCCACGTCGAGTTTCGGATTGCTCCAGAAATTGGCCTTCACTTTAGTGGCGTCAGGAGCCTTTATCCGGATCTGGACTCGCGAGGCACTGTCGACGCGCGGATACTGTGCATCCTGGACGTTAGTAGAAGCGGGCTTGAAGTCGCCCTGATCCTGCGCATAGCACAGGCTTGCAACCAACAGCGTCAAAATTCCAAAAGGCTTCATCTCATTTGGCTCCCGGCACTCGGATGCGCAATCCCACCAGAGCATGACCCCATTCGAGTGCACTTGGATTGTCTGAATTCAATCATGCGCATACTAAATTGAGGAGCCGCAAAGCCGAAGTCGCATTTTTGAAACAATCACATCGATTTATTAGATTGCTCTCGCGCACAGATGCTCCTATACCTCAGGAATGGCGCGATCGCAGGCTGTCGCGCGCCGGGCGTTCCGGCAGCTACCTGAAACCACTTGATTGCCCTGAATCGAGGTCTGTTTTTCCACCAAATAAATCGCTTTACAAGCGTAACTACGCGAGATAAGCTGCGTGCTTGGCAAACGTCTTCTCGCAGTCTTTCTTATAAAAACATGCAGCTGGATAGATTGATGATCCAACCGATGTATCGCAGTTCAATGGCGGCGCCGAGGAAGTAGCCTAATGGAGCAGGATTTTCCTGGCGCCCGGGATGACTCACTGCGGCGGCGGGCCGTCTCTGGACCAGTTCGACATACTGAGCGGGTTGGTGAACGGGTTTGCGAAGGGACTGCACCGGCATCAGTGATTGCGACCGGAAAGGCATTCACCCGGCGGAGCCGGCCGCTCTGCGCCGATCCAACCCACGCCCAGTACATCGGGACTGGGGACTCTGAAGATGCCCAGAGTTTCCGCTGCCAGCAAAAGGAGTTGTGTTGACCAGTAAAATGAACCGCAACGCCCTGAATTCAAGAATTCTTCTCTTCGTAGCCGCAATCGCGAGTCTTCAGCTTGCTCCTGCCTGCCTCACTCTTGCGT
>PMXH01000060.1:2842-3002 GCA_003165855.1 Acidobacteriaceae bacterium
ACTACCCCGACATTCGCTTCTTCGGTGTCAACGGTCATGCGGCTTACAATCACACCGGTTGGATAGGGGGAACCTGGAAGCCCGTCAGCCCGGATACAGCAGCACGCGTTTCCGCCGTTGGGTACTATTTCGCGCGCGAGATCCAGAGGGATATCCACGT
>PMXH01000377.1 GCA_003165855.1 Acidobacteriaceae bacterium
TACTTCAGGCTGTAGATCTGGTTCAACCCGCAGGGCTCGTACTTCGAAGGCATCAGGAACATATCGGACCCGGCCTCAATCTTGTGCGCGATGGCGTTGTCATAAGCCACCTTCACCGCAATCTTGTTGGGAAACTGCTTGTTGAGCCGCACAAACATTTCTTCATACTGCTTGTCCCCCGCACCCAGAGCGACCACGATCATCTCTTCGCGCGCCAGCCGGTCCATGATTTGCGCGATCAGATCGAACCCCTTCTGCGCGGCGAAGCGCGATACGATGCCGATTACCGGAATCTTCGGATCGGCATTCTTCACGCCGAACGCCGTCAGAAGATCCTGCTTGCATTTGGCCTTGCCTAACAAATCCTGAGGCGAATATTTCGCTGCAATAAACTTATCCGCCTGCGGGCTCCACTCATCGTAGTCCACGCCATTCAGAATGCCGGTCACCGTGGCTGCCCGGTCACGCAGCACACCCTCCAGTCCAAATCCATATTCGGCAGTTTGAATTTCCTGGCTGTATTTCCGGCTCACCGTAGTGATGAAGTCGGAAAAAGTGAGCGCACCCTTGAGGAAATTTACCTGCCCGAAGAATTCCATCTTCGACATGGTGAACAGATCCCAGGGCAGCATGAGCAGCGGCAGAACCTCCGGCTGGAACAGACCTTGGTAACCAATGTTGTGGATCGTAAAGACGGTGCCTACGTCGTGAAACGCCGGATCTTCCGCATACACCGTGCGCAGCAGCACTGGAACCAGCGCCGACTGCCAGTCGTGACAGTGGAACACGTGCGGCACGCCCAGAATTTTCGTCGATTCCAGCACCGCCCGCGAAAACAGCGCGAAGCGCTCGGCATTATCCGGATAGTCTCCGGCAGGCGTACCGTAAAGCGCGTCGCGATCGAAGTACTCCGGACACTCGACAAAATAAGAGCGCACCCCGGACTGGCTTCCACCCGTCACCACCGAGGCAAAGCGGTACTTGTCGTCGAAGGGAACCGTGATGCTGCGCACCACCGTCGCCGGATCGGCCAGCTTGGTCTGCCGGTAACGCGGCAGGTACACGCTCACCTGATGCCCTAGTGCGGCCAGAGCGCGCGGCAATGCGCCCACCACGTCCGCCAAGCCGCCGGTTTTCGAAAACGGCACACCTTCCGATGCCACGAATGCGATATGCATGAACTCCTCCTGGGCAAGACCCGCTTTTCACGGGCACACGTTATGATGGATATATGTTGCGGGATACACCTCCCGCATGCGACGCAAGCGGGCTCAGTTTTCAGTCTATAGCCCGGGGAAAAGAGGGTCAACGTGCCGAAGGTCGTTTCTACTCGCCGTCCGCAACATAAGCCCAAGTTGGGACAGCATTTCCTCAATAGCGACAGTTTTGCGGGGCAAATCGTCGACGCCCTCGGCGACGCATCGCAAAATACCGTGCTCGAAATCGGCCCCGGACGCGGTGTCCTCACTTCCCGGCTGGCCAGGCGCGCCCGCCGCTTGATCGCCGTGGAACTCGACCGCGTGCTGGCCGCTCAGCTTCGCTTGAAGTTCGGCATGTTCTCGAACGTCGAGGTCATCGAAGCCGACATTCTCTCTATTGATTTCGATTCCCTGTTTGGTCCCAAGCCCGGTTTGAGCCGTCCCGGCATCCAATTGAACCCCGAGCCGATCAAAGTGATTGGCAATCTTCCTTATTTCATCACTTCCGACATCCTCCTGCGCCTGTTCGAGTTCGCCAAATATTTTGAGACCATCGTCATCCTGGTGCAGCGCGAGGTAGCGGACCGCATCGCTGCCGAACCCGGCGGCCGCGACTATGGTTTGCTCTCCGCCACAACCCAACTCTACGCCCGCGTCGAAAAACTTTTCACCCTGCCTCCCTCCGCTTTTGCTCCGCCCCCTAAAGTGCATTCCACCGCTTTGCGCCTCACCATGGCGCCGCGACAGCACGAACTCGGCCTCGACGGAGACGGACTCCTCAATGATGGCCACGCCAAAGACGGTTTCATCGACTTCCTCAAGCTCTCCTTTGGACAGAAGCGCAAGACCTTGTGGAATAATCTGAAGGGCACCTATGCGGAATCTGATTTGCGCGCCGCCCTCTCGAAGGCCAGAGTGAAACCCGCCGCCCGCGCCGAGACCCTGAGCCTGGAAGAAAGCGCCGCCTTGTTTCTTGCCTTGCGCGACAACCACAACGGCTCGTAGCATTGTTCTTTTAGGAGCACCCATGACCGCGACCTTCGTTCGCCATCCCGCGGTCGCCGGACGATTCTATCCCCGCGATCCCGAAGCTCTGCGCCAGGAAGTTCGCACCTACCTTTCGCAGACCCCCCACCAAACTCCGCTTCACGCTCTCGGCTGCATCGTCCCCCACGCCGGCTACATGTATTCCGGACACGTAGCCGGCGCCGTGTTTGCTGAGTTGAAGATTCCCCAGCTCTGCCTCGTGATGTGCCCCAACCACACCGGCGTGGGCCGTCCCCTGGCGATCATGAGTGAAGGCGATTGGGAAACTCCACTGGGCAACGTCAGCATTGACGCCGCCTTCGCTTCCGCCCTGAAACAGCGCTGCCCACTGCTCCAGGAAGATTCCACCGCCCACCGCAGTGAGCACGCTGCGGAAGTCGAATTGCCCTTCCTGCAAACCCGCCAGCCCGATCTTAAATTCGTTCCCATCGCACTGGGTACCGGACAGTTCGAAGCTCTCGCGCAACTCGGAGACGCCATTGCCGATGTGATTGCCGCGCATGGCTCTCCCGTCCTGATTGTCGCCTCCAGTGACATGAATCATTACGAATCCGATGCCATCACGCGCGTGAAGGATCAAAGCGCGATTGAGCCAATCCTCGCCCTCGATGCCCGCGCCCTCTACGACGCAGTCACCCAGCAGCACATCAGCATGTGCGGCTTCGGCCCTGCTGTCGCCATGCTGACCGCGGCAAAGAAGCTGGGAGCAAGTTCGGCTGAACTGGTAAAGTACGCGACCTCCGGCGATATTTCCGGAGATCGCGATGCCGTCGTCGGATATGCGGGCATCGTGATTCGTTAGCTCTTGCCCCGGCGAAATCATTCGTCTGGAAGGTCGAGCATGTTATGAGGGAATGTTATAAATTGACCGCATGATCACCCTCGAACACGCGCTGGCTTTGTTCCTGTTTGTTGGCGTCCCTATCTGGGATGCGCTCGAAACCCGCGCGCTGAAGACCGGCACCAATCCCCGCAGAAAGATCTTTTGCTATCGGAGAATCGTGGCCGTCGAATGGATTGCCGTGCTTCTCGCCTGGATTGCCTTCGGCTCCAGCGTTTTCTTTATATGGCCGGCGGTGCGTCAAACCACGCCACAGAAAATCGGCACGTCCTTTGCTTGGGGCTTCGCCGTCGCGTCTGTGGCTGGCTCCCTGGCGCAAGTGGTTCTAACCCGGCGGTGCGGAAAGCTGCGAGACAAGACCTTGAAGGCCTTTAAGGGCCTGGCTTTCATCCTTCCCGTAACCCAGGAAGAGCGTTCCTGGTTCGCACTGGTTTCAGTCACCGCAGGCATTTGCGAGGAAGTTCTGCATCGCGGATTCCTGATCAGATATCTCTCCGACGGGCCTTGGCACGCCGGCCTTTGGATCGCGCCAGCGGTTGCGTGCATTTCCTTTGGTCTCGCCCACGGCTATCAGGGACTGTCCGGGATCATCGGCACCGGGCTGCTGGGAGCCGTAATGGGAGTGATCTTTCTCGCCACCGGAAGCTTGTGGCTGCCCATGGCACTCCACGCGATCATCGACCTCAGAGTTCTCTTCCTGCTGCGTCCCGGAGAGTTAGCGCCTTGAGGGGCTTAGAGCGGATCACCGAATCGTACTTCATAAGCGTACTGAAGAAACGGGGCTGCGGAAAAGCTGCGAGCGGCGGTCGATGAGTGCAAATGGGGATATTACGCCAGCCCATGCAACTCAGGGACATTGGTATGTGGACCGGAGGAGTGGAACGTCGCCAGGGTCCTGAACCTTCCATTCCTCCCAAGCAGGTGGAGACAAGTCGCAGATTCTGGCTTCGCCATTGAACCGAGTCAGCCAGTCGAGGTTTAGATCAAAGGCGCGTCTTTTCTGCTCCGGTGTCGCGCGCATGTCGAGTCTGCTGAAAACGAACCGCTTCCCAATCGGATTGCCGACGCAGTAGGGATTCTGGCAGGTTCCTGATTGTTCGCGAGCCTCTGAAATAATTGCAGCCAATTTGCCACCCGAGACTTGACGCTCGAACATGACACCGACATCAACCACCTTGCCGTCCCGAGTGCCGATTCCTGCGCGCAATATCGCCCCAGAGTGAACCACATGTCTGACTACCGAGGTTTCTGCGATTTCAAAGTTAACTTCATGAACCCCGTACCGGTCTTCGCTGGCGACCTCATACTGACTGAACTCCTTCGAGATTCGTTGAACGTCCGCATTGCTACTGCTTCCTACATCCAACAATTCAAGAGCCTGTATAAGCTTTTGGGCTTGAGCCTTAGAGCGTCTTAGATGCACAAATGTAACGGCGGCCCAAATGAAGGCGAGGACAAAAACACAAGCATAAACGCGACGGGCTGGACGTGAAGCCATTCGCCCCATGCACCACGCAGTCGCAGGGAACAATTTGCCGAACGCCATGAAGATAAAGACCCCGCAGTGAGTGTAGTTGTTCCCGGCTGTACGGACTCGTGACTGACGTAACCAGCCGCGGCTGTCGAAAAAGTCCCGTTTTGTCAAAACAGCCAAAGTTGGAGAGGTAGAAAATGTCTACCAAAACGGGGATCGTCGTTTATAGGGCTTACTATCGCAAAGTGTTTTCGGCGATTTTCTGGTGTGTGAGTTTTTCAACAGTCCCAGGCATCATGACTCATTGGCAATTGACCGCCGCCTGATTTGCTCGCAACAACTGGCCGGCTCTTAGTGTCCCGTGTGCCCGCCTCCACCGGAGGCATGTCCCGCCGACGCCCCACCCACGTGGCCCACGCCGCCAGCACTGGCCGGCTCGGGGGCGCCAAAGCCAAATCCCGTCCGCGGAGAACTCGCCGCAAACTGCGGTGCCGCGTGCAGTTCCACGGACCCCGTCTTCGCCACCTGCGTATTCAAATGGTGCAGATCCCCATACGCTCCACGGGGAATACCCAACCCAGCCGACCCACTGTTTACAACCGTGCGCGGCGCAGGAGCATTCGTTATCACCACCCCACCTTTGCCCACCGCAACCGTGCTCACCGTACCCTTCGGCGCAACCGGAGCATGAAATCCCGCGGCCGCAGCGCCCACGTAACGAATTCCTCCATGC
Organism: Acidobacteriaceae bacterium; assembly: GCA_003165855.1. Classification (GTDB taxonomy): domain Bacteria; phylum Acidobacteriota; class Terriglobia; order Terriglobales; family Acidobacteriaceae; genus Sulfotelmatobacter. The sequence continues at coordinate 5,295 of PMXH01000377.1, forward strand.
CACCCGGTCCAGCCGCCAGGTTGCCATCCCCAGCCAAAGCCGGGTGCGTAGGCCCAGTTCCCGTAGTAATAAGGCATCCAGCCCCACGGATACGCCGACGCCCACATGAATCCCATGCCCGGATACCACGACCACGCGCCGTCCATGAACGGATTCCATCCCACTCCGGCAAAGTAAGGCTGCCACATCATGCCGTAGCCGGGGATGTTGCTGTAGCCGCCGTAATAGCTCAAGTCGCTGGCGCCGTACCCATAAGGCGTGGAGTTATTCTTCGCATACTGATCGTGATACTCGATCGACAGCTTGTCCCACTCGTCGT
>PMXH01000473.1 GCA_003165855.1 Acidobacteriaceae bacterium
ATTGAGCTACTGAGGAGTGTTTGAAGCGCGCCGAAGGCGCGCTTGCTGAGACATCATAACATTTTGGTGCAAGCCCTGAAAACTTGAAGGGGTATAAGGGCTGCTCAATTGGTGAAGACTGGGGCAATCCCCAAGCGGCGAAAGGGTTTGACAGCTGAACCCGACGATACTATCATGTCTATCTAATTAGTAGATTAATGGAGTTGTGGGGCTCCTTCCGATGTCATTGTCGCCGGTTTCGAAGCCGATTCTCCGTTTTCCCGTCCCTCCCCCTGCGTCTTTTCCCTTACGGGCAACCGCCTTGGTGTTTGAAGATCTCAAGTCCAAGGCGTTGCTGGAAAGAATTCATCTGATCGGCCCCAGCGCTGCGAATGTGCTGGTGACTGGCGACACGGGTACTGGCAAGGAGTTGATTGCCCGGCACCTGCATAAGTTGAGCCCACGGGCAGACGGCCCGTTTGTGGCGTTGAATTGCGGAGCCTTTTCGGAAAGCCTGGTGGAGAGTGAGCTGTTCGGCCACGAGCGGGGCTCGTTCACGGGAGCTAGTGTGGCTCGAGCCGGGTGGTTTGAGGCGGCGCGGGGAGGAACCCTGTTTCTGGATGAGATTGGAGACCTTCCTTTCTCGATGCAGGTGAAACTGCTGCGCGTGTTGCAGGAGCGGCAGGTGGTCCGGTTGGGTTCGCGCAGTCCCGTTCCCATTGATGTTCGTGTGGTGGCTGCGACCAACGTGAATCTGGAGGAAGCGGTGGCTGCGGGCCGCTTTCGCGAAGATCTTTATTACCGGCTGCAGGTCGCGACGTTACACATCCTGCCGCTGCGGGAGCGGCCGGGCGACATCGTGCCCTTGGCGCAGCATTTTCTCGGTATTTATGGCGAACGGTTGGGACTGAAAGGTCCGGAATTGAGCGCGGAGGCTGTGGACGTTCTGGTTACCGGACACTCGTGGCCGGGAAATACTCGCGAGCTGGAAAATGTGATTCATCACGCTCTGCTGGTGTGCCGGGAGAATGTTGTCAGGCCGGAGGATTTGCGACTTTCTTCGCTTCGAGTGCGGCCCGCAACCAGCAGTTCAGCGAGTGCGGACAAGAGATTGCACGACGCTTTGATGGCGCTGTTTGAAGATGGACGTCCCGATCTATACGCCGAGATCGAAAGCAGCGTGGTGCGGGCGGCCTATGAATTCTGCCACCGCAATCAAGTGCAGACGGCGCGATTGTTAGGGATTAGCCGGAACATCGTGCGGGCGCGACTCATGCAGTACGGCGAGTTGCCTAACGGGCGATAGGGTTGTGGTTGAGACTGCTCCAGCAACTCCTTCGTTTGTAAACTTCCGCGAGGCTCCCATAAGAAGTGCGACCACGGGAGCTAAAGCGCCACTCTTTCGGCATTGCCAGCATTCTTGAACTGGACGCATCCCTAGGGCTTTGCGCGAGCTGTGAGGCCGTCCATTTCCAAACCCGATCATGAGACGCTTCGAGAACCGTTTGGCACCATCGGTGCGATGGTGCCGGGGTCGAAGAATTCGTCGTGGACCGATTTTCGTATTCGGACGAACTCACGATCGGCGCGGTCGCGGGGGCGCGGCAGGCCGACCGGCAGGATCTTCTTAATGGTTCCCGGTTGAGTAGACATGATGACCACGCGGTCCGCGAGATAAACGGCTTCCTCGATGTCGTGCGTGACTAAGACCACGGTGGTGCGCTCCGCTTCCCAGATGCGCAGGATTTCCTGTTGCATGCGCATGCGAGTGAGCGCGTCCAGAGAGGCGAAGGGCTCGTCCAGCAGCAGAACCTCCGGGCTGCCCACCAGGGCGCGGGCAATGGCTACACGTTGCGACATACCTCCGGAGAGCTGATGAGGATATTCATACTCGAAATCATTGAGGCCGACCAAGTTGATGTAGTGGCGGATTTTGAGGGCGCGCTCTGCGGGAGGCAACCTGGAAAGTCCAAAGGCGACATTGTCGTGCACGGTGAGCCAGGAAAAAAGGCGGTGCTCTTGAAAGACCACGCCGCGATCCAGACCGGGACCGGTTATTGGCGTTCCGTCGAGAGCAACAACTCCTGCATAGTCTGTTTCCAGGCCGGCGATGATTCTCAACAAGGTTGTCTTGCCGCAGCCACTGCCGCCAACGATGCAGACAAACTCCCCGGGATCGATGGTCAAGAGGATATTTGTAAGGGCCAAGAGCTTGCCCTGAGAGCCAGCGAAGGCCTTGTGTGCGATTTGAACATCAACCGTGCCGCTTCGGAAAAGTGAACTGTCCGGCATAGTGTTTTCGTAGTTCCAAATCAGCTTGATCAATTGCTCACATGGCGTTGCTGATGAATTGCGCTGCGTATCAGCGCGCCCTGTGACCCAGCAGTTTGCGGCCGACCGCGTTCATCATCCAATCGGTGGCCTTGCCGAACACCGCGAAAAGAATCACGCTGGCTAAGATGATGGCGGCACGACCGGTCATCTGACCATCGACCATGAGAAAGCCGATGCCGCTGCTGGCTCCGAGGAGTTCGGCGGCGACGACAAACATCCAGGCCAGGCCGAGTCCGCTGCGAAGTCCGACAATATACTCGGGCAAAGCCGCGGGAAGGATGAGCCGGCGAACCATCTGAAAACTGGTGAGGCGATACAGTCTGCCGACTTCGAGCAATTTAGGATCAACGTGGCGCATGGCGACGGAGAGATTCAGATAGACGGGAAAGAACGCGCCGAGCGAAATGAGGGCGATCTTCGAGCTCTCCTGAATGCCCAGCCATAGCAGAAAAAGAGGGACCCACGCGATGGAGGGAACACTTCGCAAAGACTGCAATAGAGGATCGAGCAGTTTGCGAGCTAAGGATGCATAGCCGGTAAGGCCGCCCAGGATGGTTCCTGCGGCGGCTCCCAGTAGAAATCCCAGGGCGACGCGACCGAGGGTTATTCCGACGTGCCTCCACAAGTCGCCGGCGACGGCCAGTTCGTAGATGGTTCGGGCAATCACGGTTGGGGCGGGCAGCCAGTTCGGCGGCAGGACGCCGGCGCGCGCGAGGAGTTCCCACAAAACCAGGGTGCTGACCGGAATGATCCAGCCGAGAAGCTGGTCGGGGACACGGATTGATCGCAGACTGCTAATCGATCCTCCGGCCGATCTGCCGCTCGGGCTGGTCGGCTTGGCCGGCGATTCTGTGACTCTCTTCCAGACGAGCCTTCGATTCTGTTCCGCCGTACTCATCTTTGGGCCAAGCTCTTGTTGACCACATCTCGCACGTACTGCGGATCAACCAGATTGTCCACAGTCGCTGTCACATCGGCGCTGCTGCTGATCACATTATTTTGTTTCAGGACATCGCCGCTGGCGATGATGACCTTCTTTTGTTCGTCTCCGATGACGGGGCTGCTCAAGTCGCTACGCTGCAAGACTTTGGTGACGACAGGATCATCGAGCTTGGCGGCGGCGGCAAAAAGCTTGCGGAATTCCTCGGGGTTCTGCATCGCCCACAGGCGCGCCTTCTCATAGGCCGCCAACACGCGTTCCACGTAGGCGGGATATTGTCTGGCAAACTCCTCGCGCACATTGAGCACGCCATAGCTATTGAAGTTCACGTTCCGGTAGAACAGCCGGGAGCCGGACTGAATCTCGGTTTGCGCCATCATGGGGTCGAGTCCGGCCCAGGCGTCGACGTCGCCTTTTTCCAGAGCAATTCTGCCCTCGGGATGTTGCAGCACCACCGTCTGAATGTCCTTCTCGGTCAATCCTGCCTCGTGAAGTGCGCGCAGGAGAAATATGTGGGGATCCGTGCCTCGGGTCACGGCCACCTTCTTTCCCTTGAGATCCTCAACCTTTGTGATAGGAGAGTCTTTGCGAACTACGAGCGCAGTCCACTCCGGACGTGAGTAGACATAGATGGCCTTGATGGGATTGCCGTTGGCTTTTCCGATCAGAGCCGCAGCCCCCGCAGTAGATCCGAAGTCGACGCTCTTGCTGTTGAGCAGCTCCAGCGCCTTGTTGCTTCCGAGGCTTTGCGTCCACTCGATGGAAATTCCATCCCCAGCGAGATCCTGTTCCAGAAACTTCTTGTCTTTGAGAACCAGGCTTACCGGGTTGTAGTAGGCGAAGTCGAGCCTGATGGTCTTGGGTTTCGTAGAAGATTTGCTGCTGCAGCCGGTGGCAAGCGCGGCGACTATGGCAAGAACCACTAATCGCGGTAGAAATGTCCTGTTTTGCTGGTTCAATTTCCCTCCTTTGGAACGGAAGGGCCCACGCGATGATTCGTGGGCCCAACAGAAAACGGAGAGCTCCACCACTAACTTTGTTGCACGGTCGCGGGCGTCGGCGCTGGCGTGCGCGGCTGATATTCGTTGGCGACCAGTTCTCCGAATGGACCTGTGATGTTGCCAAACGGCTTAGCCGATCGCGCTGGAACCGGCAGATGGGGAAACAACAAATCGGCCACCCGATACGCTTCCTCAAGATGCGGGTAGCCTGACAAGATGAAGGTTTCAATGCCGAGGTCGACATACTCCTGCATTCTTTTGGCGACGGTTGCCGGATCGCCAACCAGCGCGGTTCCCGCGCCGCCGCGGACCAGGCCCACACCCGCCCAGAGATTAGGGCTGACTTGCAATTGCTCGCGGCTGCCACTATGCAGCTGCGCCATGCGGCGCTGGCCTTCGGAATCGAATCGCGCAAATGCTTTCTGAGCTTTCGCGACGGTCTCGTCGTCCACGTAGCGAATCAGATCGTTGGCGGCGGTCCAGGCTTCCTGATCCGTTTCTCGCACGATGACGTGCAAGCGAATGCCGAACTTGAGGGAGCGGCCCTGTTCCGCAGCGAGGCGGCGAACCGTGGCGATTTTTTCTTCGACCTGGGCTGGCGGTTCTCCCCAAGTCAGGTAGACATCGACCTGGCGCGCAGCCAAACCATAAGCGACCTTGGAGGATCCTCCGAAATACAGTGGCGGATGCGGCTTCTGCACGGCCGGGTACAAGACCTTCGCGTTTTCCACCCGGAGATGTTTTCCGTTCAAGGAGATTGCTTTTCCTGCTACGGC
>PMXH01000122.1:0-6049 GCA_003165855.1 Acidobacteriaceae bacterium
ATGCTCGATGTGATCAGTCCCTGCGTGACCTTCAACGATCACGAGGGCTCGACCAAGTCTTACAAGTACGTGAAGGACCACGATGAGGCGTTGCAGGAGATAAGCTTCGTTCCCCACTTCGACGAGATCGACGTGGAATACGATCCGGGAACGACGGTCAGCGTCACCATGCACGACGGCTCGCACCTGCAATTGCGCAAGCTGGAAGAAGACTACGACCCGACCGACAGAATCGCTGCCATGACGCGCCTGAACCAAGCGCACGACAAAGGCGAAGTTTTGACCGGAGTGTTCTACGTGAACACGAAGGCACCCACGTTCCTCGAGATGTTGAACATGGTCGATGAGCCGCTGTCCACGCTGCCGGAATCGGTGACGCGTCCGGGCAGGGAAGTGTTGGATGCGGTGATGGAAGAATTGCGGTAGAGCGGGCTCGACTGTCGGGCTTCGGGCTTCAGCCTTCGGGCATCGGCAAAACCGCTTGTCATTCCGAACTGGGCCGAAGGTCCGGTGAGGAATCTGCTCTTCCTCGAGGCATACCACTCTTGCCTCTTACTTTGAACTTCCGGGCTGAAGTCCCAGTCCGGCGCCATAATATTCCGCCAGCGCGTGCCGCTCGTCTTCAGTAAGCAGCGCCGCGATGGTGCGCATGGGCTCGTTGATGTCGTTGGCGCGCGCACGACTCGCGAAGGCTTCGAGTTGGTTCAGAACGTAATCGGCGTTCTGCGTCGCAAGGGACGGAACTCCGGGACGATAAGCAACCGGACCATGGCAGGTCTGGCAGGGCGGAATGCCACGCTCCCCGTCGCCAAACGAAATCAGGCGCGAAGCGATCCCGGCGTGCGCCGGATCAGGCCGGGACTGAGGGAAGCTGCGGTTGTCTTGTGGATCGGTGAAAACCGGCAGCTTTGAGTAATACGCGACCACATCAGCCACGTCGCGCGGCGAAAGAGATTCCGAGATCGGCTCCATCACCCGTGAAGTTCGTTTATGAGCTCGAAAATCTTCCAGCTGTTTCCAGATGGCCAGCTTGTCCATGCGCACAAGGTTCGGAGTTGAGGCGACGGCGCTGAAGCCTTCTGCCCCGTGGCAGTGGTCGCAGTGCCTGGCGAGGAGCATTCCGCGAAAAGCATCTCCCGCAGAGGCTGCGGCGATCGTCTCCGGCGTCCACGACACATAGGAAGGAATACGATCTGGCCGGTTGTCACTTGCCAGCAGAAGAAGCGAACTCGCCACGACGATGACGCCGGCGAGCCTGGGGAGCCGCCAAACGGAAAACGAGAATCGCCGATGTCTATTGCGCTGCACAGTTTCCCCTTTCTTCCGGCCGTAGGACAGGAAACTGCTCGCGAGGTACGACTTTCAACTCGGATCGCATGGCATAGTGTCCGGCCCCACAGAATTCGCGGCACGGCATCTGGTACTCACCGGGATGAGGAAACTCAAGTTGAGCGTCGCTGATTGTCCCCGGCAGCACCTTCACGGCATAGTCCGTGCCATTGAAGGTGAGCGAGTGCACGGCGTCGGCGCTGGTGATGCGAAGATGAACCGGAACCCCGGCAGGAACAAGAATGCAGTGCGGGATGAAAAGGTATTGCTGCGCGATCATGCGCACGGTGACCGAGCCATCCGGGCCCTGCTCAGTTCCAAGATTGTTCTCGACGAACTCTCCAGACAAGTGGAGCGCCAAAGGATCAACCTGCCGCGAGCCTTTTAGGAAACGCAACAGAGGCACATCGATCTGGTAGTAGCGCGTGGCCGGAATGAGGCACAGAAGCAACACCGTGATCAACAACGTTCGTACCTTTTGCCAGTTCACAGGTCGCTCGATCCAGGTAAATTATGCTCCCATCCTAGTGATGCTCGGAACCAACGCAAGGGGTACAACATTTCCCGCTTTTCGCCAGGAAAACCCTTATTAACGCGAAGCCTCAAGTTCTTTCAGCACGGCGCTGCAACGTTCGCAAACCGTAGGATACTTCTTGTCCTCGCCAACGTGGATTGAATAGTTCCAGCAGCGCTCGCACTTGGCGCCATCGGCTTTCTTCACCTCAACGCGGACTCCTCCCGTGCCGTTGCCCGCACCCTGAACGAGGTTGACTGCGGACACGATGAACAGGTAACGGAGCTGGGCGGCATGGCGGGACAGCACCGAATAAACCGGGTCGGGAGCGGTCACCGTAACCTGGGCCTCAAGGCCGGTGCCAATCAGCTTGTTATTGCGGGCTTCTTCGAGCACCTTCAGAACGTCGTCCCGCACCGAGCGGAGCGTCGTCCAATCCTGGCTGGTACTCTCGTCGCCCGAGTCAGCGTCGCTTGCCGCATTCTTCGCATCGCCGAGAATCTCCGCCGCGGAAGGGAACAATGCCAGGTGCACGCTTTCACTGCGCTCCGCAGCCTTCGGCAAATAATCCCAAACCTCTTCCGAGGTGAAGCTCATGATGGGCGCGAGCAGCCGCACCAGCGCTTCCCCGATGCGCCAGATCGCGGTCTGTGCTGAGCGGCGCGCCTGCGACTTAGGCGCGGAGATGTACAGCCGGTCTTTGAGCACGTCGAAGTAGAAGGCGCTCAGGTCGACAATACAAAAATGATTCAGCCGGTGATAGATCCGGTGGAAGGCGAATTCGTCGTAGGAAGTCCTCACATCCGTTGCAAAGGAGCAAGTCTGCCGCAGCATGTACTGATCGAGTGCTTCCAGCTTCTCGAAGGGAACGGAGTCCTTCTGCGGATCGAAGTCTCCGAGATTGCCGAGGACGTAGCGGAAGGTATTGCGAATCTTGCGGTAATTTTCCGCGACCCGCTGCATCAACTGCTCGGAGCCGACCACGTCTTCCCGGAAATCGACCGACGCCACCCAGAGGCGAACGACTTCTCCGCCGAAACGGTCAGCGATATCCACCGGATCCACGTCATTGCCGCGCGACTTCGACATGGCCTGACCTTTTTCGTCGAGCGTCCAACCCGGCGTGACCACTCCTTTGTAGGGCGGCGTGGCGTGCGTGCCCATGGCGCAAAGAAGGGACGATTGGAACCAGCCGCGGTACTGATCGCCGCCTTCCAGGTAAAGATCGGAGGGCCAAGGGTAGGAAGGCTCGTCGGCGATGAGGGCGAGATAGCTCGCGCCAGATTCCAGCCAAACGTCGAAGATGTCGGTTTCTTTCTCAAACTTGGTGTTGCCGCAATGCGGACACTTCGCGTCCGCGGGAAGAATCGTGTCGGACTCGGGAGTAAACCATGCGTCGGCGCCGGCGCGGGCAAAAAGCTCGACAACCTTGCGATTGGTGGCGGGGTCATTCAGCGGCTTGCCACAGCTCTCGCAAAGAAAAACCGCGATGGGCACGCCCCACACGCGCTGCCGTGAGATGCACCAATCGGGACGCGTGGAGATCATGTTGGAGAGCCGCTCCTCGCCCCACGAGGGATCCCACTTTACGTGTTTGATTTCTTCGAGAGTGCGCGTGCGAAGAGTATCTTCCTTTGACGTCCCGCCGGGCATGGGCGTTTCCATGGAGATAAACCACTGTTCAGTGGCGCGGAAAATCACCGGATTGTGACAGCGCCAGCAGTGCGGGTAAGAGTGTTCGGTTTTTTCTGAATGCAGCAGCGCGCCGCGCTTTTTCAGCAGTTCGATGATCGGCTGATTCGCTTCCCAAACGCGCTTGCCGGTGTATTCCGGCAGGCCGTCGCGCATGATGCCTTTTTCGTCGACATGGCTGGTGGCGTCGAGACCATATTTCACGCCGGTGGCAAAGTCCTCCGCTCCGTGCGACGGCGCGGTGTGGACCACGCCGGTTCCAGTGTCCATGGTGACGTAGTCGGCCAGAACACCGAGGATCTTGCGATCCAGAAAGGGATGCTGGAAGTTGAGCCGCTCCAGCTTTCGTCCGGGAAAGTGGGCGAGTTCACGCGGATCGGCGAGCTTGCATTTCTCGGCGACATCTTTTGCCAGCTTCGATGCCACCACATACACTTCGCCGCCGGATTCGAGCGCGACGTATTCTTCACTCGGATGAAAAGCCACCGCCATCGACGCCGGAAGCGTCCAGGGGGTAGTAGTCCAGATGATGGTTGAAACTTTCTTTCCCGCTAGAGCCGCGCCGATCTCCGCAGGAAAGACCTTTGCGGGATCGTCGAGCAATCCGTACTTCACCCACACCGTAGGACTGGTGTGGTTTTCGTACTCGACCTCGGCCTCGGCGAGGGCAGTCTCATCGTGCATGCACCAGTAAACAGCGCGCAGGCCCTTGTAGACGAAGCCGTTCTCGTAGAAGGAAAAAAAGGTCGAAAGCACCACGGACTCGTACTGCGGGTTCATGGTGGCGTAAGGACGGTCAAAGCGGCCGAAGACGCCGATCCGCTTGAATTGCTGGCGCTGCAAGTCGAGAAACTTCTGCGCGTACTTGCGGCACTCCGCGCGCACGTCGGTGGGCCGCATCTGCAGTTTCTTGCCGCCGAGTTCCTTATCCACCTTGATCTCGATGGGCAGGCCGTGGCAATCCCATCCGGGGACATAGGGGGCGTCGTATCCCGCCATGTTCTTCGATTTGACGATGAAATCCTTCAGGCACTTATTCAGCGCCGTTCCCAGGTGGATGGGACCGCTGGTGTAGGGCGGGCCGTCGTGGAGAATGTAGGTAGGCGAGCCTTTGCGGGCTTGCCGGATGCGTTCGTAGATTCCGGTTTGCTCCCAGCGTGCCAGTATTTTGGGCTCGTTCTGGGGCAGGTTGGCCTTCATGGGGAAGGCGGTCTTAGGCAGATTGATGGTGGATTTCAGTTCGAACGGCACCCTGTGTGCTTCTCCTAAATGATTGAATCTCCTCATTATATGGAGCGACGCTGGGAACGTCCATGCGGTGGCCGGCGGGAAGAACCAGAGGCACCAACTTTATTTGCCACCGGCTTGCTGGCAAGAAGTACAACATCTACCGGCATTTGGAAATACACTACGTAAAGGCAGACAGAAGAGGTACAATTTTAGGGAAGCCAACGTTAGGGGCTTGAACCGTCCGTGGGGGCGGCCAGAGCCGATTATAAAACTTGAGCAGGACCAGAGAGGCAACTTGTTGGAAAGACCGCTCATCTGTGTAAGAGGAGCGGTGCCCAGAAGATAGCCCATTCCGCAGTCCCACCAGGGAGAACCAGACCGGGGAACAATGGCATCAACCGAAGTCAATCCGAACGTCGCTCCAAATCCCGGCGCTGAGCCTGAACTGCACCTCCTGCTGGCTCCGGATACTTTTGAGCCGCTGTGGAAGTCGCTTTCCCGCGGCCTGGACGATTTCTTCTTTCCCAAGAAACTTCCGCCCCTGAAGCTGGACTCGAAGCCGATCCCGGTCAAGGATATTTGGGGCTTTTACAACTACAAGAAGAATGGGGCTCTGACCTCGACTGCATTCCACGTGGTTGTGATCGGATTGATCATCGGCGGCACGATTTTCGCGCGGCGGCTGGTAACCAAGGTCGAGGCCAAACCGCAAGTCGAGACCAAGTTAATCGATCCTGGGGACTACGCCCTGAAACCCGCTAAAACGCAAGCTGGTGGCGGTGGCGGCGGTGGAGATCGCGATGTGCTAAAGGCCTCGCAGGGACGTTTGCCGAAGTTCTCGCTGCACCAGATCACGCCCCCGGCCGCGGTCATCCGCAATTTGAACCCGAAGCTGGCGGTTGAGCCCACAGTTGTGGTACCCCCCGATATCAAGGTGGCCATGCTTAACATGCCAAACCTTGGCGACCCGAAATCTTCGGCGATCATTCCGTCGAACGGGACGGGATCGGGCAGCGGTATCGGCTCTGGTTCCGGCGGCGGCGTCGGCTCAGGCAACGGACCAGGAGTCGGACCGGGTGAAGGTGGCGGCATCGGCGGTGGCGTTTACCGTGTAGGTGGAGGAGTGAGCCCGCCCCGTCCGATCAACAAGCCGGAGGCGGAATTTTCAGAGGAAGCCCGCAAGGCTAAGTATCAGGGAGTCTGCGTGGTGGGTATGATCGTGGACGTGAACGGAAATCCCACCAACATCCACATCATCAGTTCGCTGGGCATGGGACTGGACGA
>PMXH01000122.1:6103-8027 GCA_003165855.1 Acidobacteriaceae bacterium
GGGAACCTTCAACCGCTCGCCAGCCATGGCAACCAGCTTTCCTTCGTGCCGAATTCCCAGGTAGGTACCCAGTTCGTGAGTGCGTTTGTTGAAGGGCCCAGGCTTGGTGAGCGCCGTGAGTTCCATCATGTCGGGAGAGTCTGGGGCGCTGAGTTCGACTATCTCTGGATCCGAGTTATGTGGGGACATTCGCCTCCGGCTGTCCGCCGGCCGCAGCCCGGTGTAGGAGGACCGCGAGGCTAGTGCGCCGGCACCCTCGTAGACCATTTCCGGCATCGNNCTATCCGAACCTTGCGCGCAAAAAAGGCACCGGGACGTCGTAGCAGCTGTGCCCAGGTTAATCCCCTTATTCCTTCAGGTCTACATGCTGGACGTCGTCGATGGGATGGCCGAGAAAGCGCTCGCCCAATCGCCGGAACTTCTCCACCGAGTCCGTGGCGAAGAACTTGAGACGCGGGAGCACTCGTCGTTCTTCATGAACGGCCGGGGTCGGCGGCAAGAGCTTCTGCAGGCGGCCGGCGACGGCACGAGCGGTCGATTCGGCGGAGTCTACGATGCTCACATGCGACGGCACTGCGCGACGCAGCAGCGGCTTGAGAAGCGGATAGTGAGTGCATCCGAGAACCAGAACATCCGCTTCGCGAAATCCATCGGCAAAGGCCTCGTCCAGGTAAATGCGCGCGACCTGTTCGGTGACCGGATGCTCCACCCATCCCTCTTCAACCAGCGGAACCAGCAGTGGACAAGCCTTTTCCCGCGCATCGAGCCCCCGGGCCTCCAGCGCTTTGCGATAAGCGTGGCTGCTCACCGTGGCCTCGGTCCCAACGACAATCACTTTCTTGTTCTTACTGACCGAAGCCGCGGCTTCAGCGCCGGGCTCTACCACTCCCACCACCGGAACATGGGCTGCGGCAGTGATGCGGTCAAGGGCAAGTGCTGTAGCCGTGTTGCAGGCGATGACCAGCAACTCTGCGCCCTGAGCTTCGAAGTAATGAGCAGCCTCCACGGCATAACGCGCCACGGTTTCTACCGACTTGGAGCCGTAGGGAAGGCGGGCAGTGTCGCCAAAGTAGAGGTAATCGGCGCCGGGGATGAGTTCAAGTAAAGCTTTAAGAACGGTCAGACCACCGAAACCGGAATCGAATACGCCGATGGTAGGACGCCGCCTTGAAATATTCACAGAAACAGTGTACACTATTTACGTATGAAGAACGTAACTCTTAGCGCGGACGAAGCTTTAATCGAGCAGGCCAGACTCGTCGCAAAATCTCAACACAAGACGCTGAATGCGGCCTTCCGCGAGTGGCTACAGCGCTACGCGGCGGAATCGGGGAGCGGGGCCGCCTATGACGCTCTTATGCATCGGCTAAGAGACGTGCAGCCCGGACGACACTTTACGCGCGATGAAATGAATGAGCGGTAAATTCTTCCTCGATACCAATATCTTCGTCTACTCCCTCGACGTAGCTGTGCCCGCCAAGGCTGGCCGGGCCGCCGAACTGATTCGCGAGGGGATTGAAACGCGCAATGGGATCGTGAGTTATCAGGTGGTGCAGGAGTTTTTCAGCGTAGCCTTTAAGCGGTTTGTTCGCCCCATGTCGCCGTTTGCCGCCGAGGAGTTTCTGGGCACGGTATTTCGTCCACTTCTGGCGGTCCACTCTTCACCAAGTCTGTTTGTTTCCGCTTTGCAGCTATACCAACAGCACCACTTGTCTTGGTACGACTCGCTCATCGTGGCAGCCGCTCAAGAGGCCGAGTGCGAACTGCTATACAGCGAGGACCTGCAGCACGGGCGGCGACTGCAGGGTTTGCGCATCGAAAATCCCTTCCGTTAGCTTGCAACCTACTTCGACCGTGCAATCTCCCTGAGGTCAGAACTTCTTACTTCGACATTCGCGCAGCACGCTCCCGGCGGAATCGGCGC
>PMXH01000122.1:8033-8346 GCA_003165855.1 Acidobacteriaceae bacterium
ATCATCTTTTCAATCGCCAGGCTCACCGGCAGCGCGCCGTGAACCTCCATGCGCTCGACTTCGGCAATCTCGCCATGCTCGGCCAGCACCCAGAGTTCTTCGAGCACCTCATCGAACTGTTCTTCGTCGGCCATCGCAAAAACTTCCTGGGACGCGATCTTGCCGTGATGGAACTCGATACGGCGGTCGGCCAGGCGCGCCACCACGGGATCGTGCGTGACCATCACAATCGTCCGCCCTTGCTGGTGAAACTCGCGTAGCAGACGCAGCACGATCTCTTCGTTCAGCCCGTCGAGGTTGCCGGTAGGTTCGT
>PMXH01000203.1 GCA_003165855.1 Acidobacteriaceae bacterium
TTGCCATTGCGTCCGAGCGCAACGGAGGTCGCGTTCAAGAGTTGAGGCTCCGGACGATGCAGCAGCCATAGGAATAGCAAGGCGTGCAGCGCGAGCGAACCTGCCAGCACGCGGCGCTGACGCGTCGATTTCCCAGCATTCAGTTGCGCAAACATCTTTGAGGGAACTCCCAGTAAATCCACCGAACCTGATGTTAGGTTAGACGCGGGGCGGGGGTATTCGTCAAGGCCGTTTTTGCTGGCTTTGTCCAATTCTATGGGCANNGGGGCTATAGCTCAGCTGGGAGAGCGCGTCGTTCGCAACGACGAGGCCGTCGGTTCGATCCCGACTAGCTCCACCAAATCTTTCAATCACTGGCCGATGATCTTGGCCCGATTCGGCGCCGGCCGAACTTCACCCGACGGTCTCTTGTGCCCGTGACGGTAGCGCAAACTCTACAAATTCCGAGGGCGAATGTGCGTCGAATTCTCCGCAATGGAGGGCTCAGAGGTTTTGCAGCGAGGGCGGGAGAGAGCTAATCTCAATTGGTCTCAAAACGGAGACGAGGAGTGCTCGCCGATGCATTCAAGATTCTTCCTGTTAGTGCTACTCGTATGCGCGACCGCAGCTATTGGGGGCGCACCAAAGCAACCTGCCCTCGGTCATCGTTCCGCGCTTTTGCTCACGGTAGATGGCCTGACGTTCAAGGACCTCAATAAGAACGGGAAGCTTGATCCTTACGAAGACTGGCGGCTGCCCGCGGAGGCCCGGGTCGCCGACCTGGTTCAGCGCCTGAGTCTCGAAGAGTTGGCGGGGCTGATGGTCCACGGCACGCTGCCGAGTATTGGGCCCATGGCGCCGCTCGGCGTCGGCAAAGAGTATGACTTGGTGAAAGTCCGCCAGTTCATCGCTGAAGATCACGTAAATACTTTCATCACTCGGCTGAATGGAAGCGCCGAGTTCTTTGCCAAACAGAACAACGAAGTGCAGACGATTGCAGAAGCCTCCCGGTGGGGTATTCCGGTAACCATCTCCTCAGATCCGCGGCACCATTTTGAGCAGGTGCTGGGAGCCACCATGCAAGACAGGGCATTCTCCATGTGGCCGGAGCCTCTAGGCTTTGCGGCATTGAACGATCCTGAGCTCACTCGCCGGTTCGGAGATGTCGTGCGTCAGGAATATGAAGCGGTTGGCATTCGCGAATCGCTCGCGCCACAGGCCGACCTGGCCACGGAGCCACGATGGGCGCGGATTAACGGAACCTTTGGTGAAGATGCCGATACCGCGAAAGGCATGGTGGAAGCCTACGTCGCCGGAATACAGAATGGCGCGGATGGCTTGAACCCAGGAAGCGTTGTCGCGGTAGTGAAACACTGGGCCGGGTATGGGGCGGCAAAAGATGGCTGGGATGGACATAACTACTATGGCCGCTACGCCGATTTCTCTGGACACAACTTCGCGCAGCATCTGATTCCGTTTACCGGAGCCTTCACGGCTCACGTTGGCAGCGTGATGCCAACCTACTCGGTTCTGCAGGACGTTGCCATCGACGGGAAGCCGCTGGAGCAAGTTGGAGCCGGCTTTAATCATCAACTGCTCAGTGATTTGCTGCGCGGGCAATACGGATTTCACGGCGTCATCGTAAGCGACTGGGCGATTACGAATGATTGCTCCGAGGCCTGCCGCAATGGAACGGCCGCAGGCGTCAAGCCCACTCCGGCGGAAATCGGCATGCCGTGGGGAGTGGAGACACTGACGAAGGCGCAACGCTTTGCCAAGGCGATCAACGCTGGCGTGGACCAGATCGGGGGAACGGAGCAGTCGAACATCATCGTGGAAGATGTTCACAAAGGATTGATCTCGGAAGCGCGGGTCCGGGAGGCTGCGAGCGGCATTCTTCTGCAGAAGTTCCAGATAGGCCTCTTTGAACAGCCTTATGTGGATGAAGCAAAGGCCGCGGTGATCGCCGGCAACAGAGACTTCGTCGCTGAGGGACAAGCTGCGCAGGCCCGCGCGGTTGTTCTGCTGGAGAACGGACGCGTCCCGGCAACGGGACAGCCTCTGCTGCCGGTTACTCCTAAGAATAAGAAGATCTATCTGTATGGCGTATCTGCCAAGGCTGCGGAGGCGGTTGGATTCATCGTGGTCACAGATGCCGCGCAGGCGGACCTGGCGATCATTCGCGCGCCAGCGCCCTATGAAAGTGAGCATCCGAATTTCTTCTTTGGATCGAGGCAGCACGAGGGAAGGCTCGCGTTTACGGAACAAGATGCAGCTTATGCGGAATTGCTGCGAGTAGGTCCGATGGTTCCGACGGTGTTCCTGACCACGCTGGAGCGGCCGTTGATCCTGACCAATGTCCAGCCGCACGCGACTGCGCTCCTGGGGGATTTCGGCATCTCAGACGAACCGCTATTTGCTCTCATAACCGGTAAGGTAGCGCCCGGCGGACATCTCCCCTTCGAATTGCCGTCCTCGGTGGAGGCGGTGAAGGAGCAGAAAAGCGATCGACCGCACGACTCGCAATCTCCACTTTTTCCCTTTGGTTTCGGGTTGCATTATTGAGCGTCGACAGCACTGCCATCACGACCATTTTGTCGCAGCAAGCCAAATTGAATCTTGCAGGGCAGCGCGGCGACTATTTGGAGAAAAGTTCGGCGCGAGAGATGCCGAGCTTTCGCATTCTCGCATTCAGCGTAGTGCGCTTCATCCCGAGCTGCACGGCCGCGGTGGAGACGACGCCGTTGGCTGCGCGCAGAGCGCGAAGAATAAATTCCTTTTCCGACGACTGCAGGGTCTGGGGCGCTTCGGTGTGCGGGGGAGGGGTGGAAGCTGCCAGCGCGGCCAGCGGGACATTCAGAACCGGCCCAGGAGACAGAATGACCGCTCTCTCGATAATGTTCTCCAGTTCCCGAACATTGCCCGGCCAGTGCCAGCGAGAGAGCGTGCGCATGGTTTCGGCGGGGATTCTCTCAATGTGGCGGCCCATCCGTTGGGCATGCTTGTTGACGAAATAGTGAACCAGCAAAGGGACGTCGCCGGTTCGATCGCGCAGCGGGGGCACCTGAACCGGAAACACATTCAGCCGGTAGAAAAGATCCTGCCGGAAAGTGTGGTCTGCGACCATCTGTTCCAGGTTACGATTGGTGGCCACGACCAGCCGCACATCGACGTGGATGGTGTGCGTGGAGCCCAGGCGCTCGAACTCCTGCTCCTGGAGGGCGCGCAGCAGTTTCGGTTGCAGTTCCAGCGGGATGTCGCCGACTTCGTCGAGAAATAGAGTTCCTTTGTTGGCGAGCTCAAGACGTCCAATCTTCTGGGCGATGGCGCCGGTGAACGCTCCTCTTTCGTGGCCAAAGAGTTCGCTCTCCAGCAAGCCGGTGGGGATGGCTGCGCAATTCAATTTGACGAGCGTGCGATCGCGGCGCCGGCTGAGGTCGTGGATGGCCCGGGCAATTAGTTCCTTGCCCGTGCCCGTCTCTCCGAGGATGACGACGGTCGAATCGGTGGCGGCGACGGTTCGCACTTGATCCAATACCTGTTTGAGCGCGGGGCTTTCTCCGACGATCTCGTCAAAGTTGTACTCGCTGCGAATTTCGTCTTCGAGATAGCTTTTCTCCTTGGCCAATTCGTCTTTCAGTTCCGCGATCTGGCGAAACGCCAACGCGTTGTCCACGGCGATCGCCACCTGATTCGCGACTTGGCTTAGCAGGTCCACATCCGCTTGCGTGAAGCGGGACTCCTGGAGGCTACAGACGTTCAGAGTTCCCAGGGTGCGTTCATGGCCTACCAACGGCAGCCAGCATCCCGACCGGATGCCGCCCTTTATGAGCATCTCGGTGACCTTGGAGGGGAATGTTTGCGCGTCGAGGTGGTTCACGAGCAGGGGCTTGCAGGTGGAAAAGGCTCGGCCTGCGGGCGAATCTTCTATGGGGAAGATGAATTCCTGCCGGATCACGCCATGTCCTTCGGGAAAATCGACGGCGTGAATGCTGAGCTGGTTTTGCACGGGATCGTAAAGGCAGAGGCTGGAGTAATCGTGCTGCAATAGGCCTCGAATGCAACCCGAGACTTGGGCGAGAAGTTCGGGGAGATCGAGATGCCGAACCAAGGTGTTGTTAATCTCGAGCAGCAACCGGAAGCGCTCATGTTCCTTCCCCAAGCGATCCTGGTAAGTTCTGGCGGACTCGTGAGCGAATGCGGCATCGACGCCGAGAGCAACTTGAGCGACGGTTTGCTCCATGAAACGCAGATCGGAATCGCTGAAGGCACGCTCCCGCTGACTGCCGAAGCAAATCGCTCCGTAGCGCTCCCGCGCCGTGGTTACAGGAACTACATAGAACGTACGGATGCTGCTTTCGCGCAGCAGACGAACCGCCGGTGCAAATCGGGTTTCCTGATCCATATCCTCGAGCAGGAGCGGTTGCTGATGCTGCCAGACCCAGCCTGCCGGTGAATCCTGAACGGGCAATTCCAAGGAGAGGGGAATCGTTATGGGAGCGGCGGCTTCCAAAAGGCTCACCCGCATTACATTCTGGTCAGGATCGTGCAGGACGAGGTTCAGAAACTCGAACTTGACCACCTTCAGCAAGCGATGCTGCAGATCGTGGAACAGGGCTGACAGCTCAGGGTGGGAGGCGATGGAGCCGGCCACTTCCAGCAGGGCTGCGTAGGCCTTGACCGCGGGTACGCGCTCGGGGGTTGAGGTTCGGGACGAGTCTTTATCCAAATCCAAGGCGGTTCACTTTCGGACAGTAGAACTATCCATTCTACGCCGTGCCCGGGGGCCCATGGTCAGTTTGACGAGATATGGTCAAGAGCTCTTTCGTAAGACGGCCAAGCGGAGCGCTTAACGGCCGCCAAGTATAGTGGCAACATTGGCTTAGAGAGACCTGACCGCGAGCTGATCTCTGGCTTTCAGGCTGCAACGTACTGAGCGATACCCCGCCGGTAGGACCGAGCGGGAAAGACTATCCAAGAATGCCGAAGACGAACGGACGATAGGACCACGGAGGCCCCAACCATGGCAACGATCACGACCAATTCTACTGAAACGCTCGAACGGCACGAAGGCATCACGATCGATCCCGCCCACGATGTGTTCCGGGCGCGGCCCCGTCTGCTGGACGCCGTATTCGCGCCGAAAGTGGTTGCGGTGGTAGGAGCCTCCGAGAGGCCGGGCAGCGTGGGTCAAACCGTGTTGTCGAACCTAGTGGCGAATCCGTTTGGCGGAGTCGTGTATCCCATCAACCCGAAACGGCCAACCGTGCTCGGCCTTCCTGCCTTTGCCCGCATTGTCGATCTGCCAAAGAAGCCCGACTTGATCGTGGTTACAACCCCTGCGGCGACGGTCCCGGAGATCATTCAGGAAGCGGTGGATGCTGGGGTTCCAGCGGCGATCATCATCTCAGCCGGATTCAAGGAGCATGGCGAGGCGGGAAAAGAGTTGGAGCGGCGAATCCGCGAGATCAGCCGGGGCAAGATGCGCATCGTTGGTCCGAACTGTTTGGGGGTGATGAATCCGGTTAGCGGACTGAACGCAACGTTTGCCAAGAAGATGGCGCGTCCGGGCCGGCTCGCATTTATTAGCCAGAGCGGCGCGCTGGGCACGGCAGTCCTGGACTGGAGTTTGCGCGAGATGGTGGGATTCAGCAGCTTTGCCTCGGTCGGCTCCATGTTGGATGTGGGCTGGGGGGATCTGATCGACTTCTTTGGCAGGGACCCGAACACCGACAGCATTGCGATCTACATGGAATCGATCGGCGATGCNNNCTGGAGCCACAACAACCCGGTGGACATCCTCGGCGATGCCGAACCGGAGCGCTATGCGAAAGCGCTGGAGATTGCAGCCAAGGATCCCAACACCGACGGCATGCTGGTGGTTCTCACTCCCCAGGGGATGACGAATCCGACGCAGATCGCGGAGCACCTGGTTCCCTACGCTAGCTCGACGGGCAAACCGATATCGGCGAGTTGGATGGGAGGCGATGAGGTAGCGCAGGGAGAGGAAATTCTGCGGCGTGCCGGAATTCCCGCGTTTGAATTTCCCGACGCTGCAGCCGTGGCTTTCAATTACACCTGGAGGTATGCGAGCAACCTTAAGGCGCTCTATGAAACTCCTGCGCCCCGCCACGGCGGCGCTGCGGAGCATGATCGGGATCTGGCGAAGAACATACTGCACAAGGTTCGCGAAGGCGGCCGGACAATTCTCACCGAACACGAATCCAAACGGCTGCTTGCGGCCTACGGAATTCCGACCGTCCGCACTGAACTGGCGAAGACCAGCGCCGAGGCGGTTCGGGAAGCGGAAGCGATTGGGTATCCCATTGTCCTGAAGCTGAATTCTGAAACGATTACCCACAAAACCGACGTGGGCGGTGTGAAGCTCAACCTGCACAACGCAGGCGAAGTGAAGACGGCTTTTGACGAGATCAAGTCTTCCGTGGCGGAGAAGAAAGGCGCCGAGCACTTCCTGGGGGTTACGGTGCAGCCCATGTCGAAGCTTGAGGGCTACGAACTGATTATCGGCAGCAGCATCGACAGTCAACTCGGACCGGTATTGCTGTTCGGGACCGGCGGACAGTTGGTGGAAGTGTGGAAGGATCGCGCTCTGGCGCTGCCACCGCTGAACACGGCCCTGGCCCGCCAGTTGATGGAAGACACAAAAATCTTCACAGCACTCAAGGGAGTGCGCGGGCGTCCGCCAGTGGATCTGCAGAAGCTCGACGGACTGCTGGTAAGCTTCAGCGAGCTGGTGGTGGAACAGCCCTGGATCAAGGAAATCGACATTAATCCGCTGCTGGCCTCGCCCGCAGGATTGCTGGCCCTGGACGCTCGAGTAGTTTTGCACGCGCCGGAAACCGCCGAAAACGATCTGCCCAAACCAGCCATCCGGCCGTATCCGATTCAGTGCGTTCGGCCGTTCACGCTGGAAGACGGCAGGGAAGTGATGATCCGGCCCATTCGCCCGGAAGACGAACCGCTCATTGTCCGCTTCCATGACCGTCTCTCCGAAAACACGGTGGTGCAGCGTTACTTCAAATCTCTGGATCTGCGGACGCGGACGGCGCACGAACGTCTGGAGAGAATTTGCGCGATTGATTATGACCGCGAACTCTCGCTCGTCGCGGAGATGATGGACCCGATAAACGGCAGGCAGATCATTGGGGCAACCCGGATGATCAAGACCGAAGACGGAACCGCCGCCGATCTGGCGCTGGTGATCGCAGACGACTATCACTATCTGGGTCTGGGTACCGAACTGATGAAGCGCAGTCTGGCCGCTGCCCGGGCCGAGAGGCTGAAACGGCTTCTCATCAATTTCCTGCCGGAAAACGCGAACATGAAAGCGTTGGCCGGCAAGATCGGCTTCAAGACCACGCCCGATGCGAGCACCGGTCTGATACACGGGGAGCTGGAACTGCCTCGGACTACGCGCCTGAATGTGAAGTGAGTGGCGGCGAGAGATTTGTTCTTCGCGCAGGTGGAGGAGAGAGAACTGCGACTGCAAGCGTGGCGAGGTTTAGCGCTTTAGAACGCCCACTTCAAGAGGGTCGCGCCGCTGGTGAAGCCGGCTCCGACCGACGCGATCAGCAGCAAGTTGCCTTTCTTGAGCTTGCCTTCGTCTAACGCCGT
>PMXH01000565.1 GCA_003165855.1 Acidobacteriaceae bacterium
CGCAAGCCCGCATCGCCGTGAAACTGGTGGCCGAGTCGGGCGTGGGTACGGTGGCTGCGGGTGTGGCGAAGGCGCACGCTGACGTGGTTCTGATCAGCGGAGACAGCGGCGGAACCGGAGCATCGCCGCTGAGTTCGATCAAGCACGCAGGCATTCCGTGGGAATTAGGATTGGCGGAGACGCAGCAAGTGCTNNCGAAGAGTTCGGCTTTGCCACCACGCCACTAATTGCGATGGGCTGTGTGATGATGCGTAAGTGTCATCTCAATACGTGCTCGGTAGGCATTGCCACGCAAGATCCGGTGTTGCGAAAGCAGTTCCAGGGGCAGCCTGAACACGTGATCAATTTCTTTTTCTTTCTTGCCGAGCAAGTGCGTCAGTACATGGCGGAGCTGGGGTTCCGCAACTTCGATGAGATGGTAGGCCGGGTTGACATGCTCGAGGTGGAGCCCGCTGTCGACCACTGGAAGGCGCGAGGCCTGGACTTTTCCGCAATTCTCTACAGCCCGCCGGTGCCATCGCGTGTGGCCCGGCGATGCGTGCAGGCGCAGGATCACGGGCTGGGGGAGGCGCTCGATCACAAAATTCTGGCCGCGACGCGCGCCGCTATCGATACACTTGTTCCGGTTGAGATCGACTTGCCAGTGCGCAATGTTCAC
This sequence comes from Acidobacteriaceae bacterium, assembly GCA_003165855.1. Classification (GTDB taxonomy): domain Bacteria; phylum Acidobacteriota; class Terriglobia; order Terriglobales; family Acidobacteriaceae; genus Sulfotelmatobacter. Next base: position 659 of record PMXH01000565.1, read on the forward strand.
CGTACAGTAGGCACGATGCTGAGCGGGGAGATTGCCCGCAAGTACGGTTCGGCGGGAATGCCGGATGACACGATTCGAATTCACTTGACGGGATCGGCGGGGCAAAGCCTGGGTGCATTCCTGGCGAGCGGCGTCACCATTACTCTTGAGGGCGAAGCCAACGACTATGTCGGCAAGGGTCTGTCTGGTGGACGCCTGATCGTTTACCCTCCGCGAGGTTCCAGGTTTGCTCCCGAAGAGAACATCCTGATCGGAAATGTTGTGCTCTACGGCGCCACTAGCGGCGAAGCATTTTTCAACGGAGTTGCGGGAGAGCGATTCGCGGTTCGCAACTCCGGAGCAACCGCCGTTGTCGAGGGTGTTGGCGACCATGGTTGCGAGTACATGACGAACGGGCTGGTGCTGGTGCTGGGATCGTGCGGGAGGAACTTCGCCGCTGGCATGAGCGGCGGCACTGCTTACGTCTTCGACGAGCACCTTAACTTTACGGAAGAGCGTTGCAACCTCGACTCGGTGGATCTCGAGCCCTTGGCCGAAACGCAGGACGCGCAGATCGTAAGAGATCTCGTCACCCGCCATCTGGAGTTGACTGGCAGCCCGCGCGCGAAGTGGATTCTCGATAACTGGACGGCGATGCGATCGCGCTTTATCAAGGTGTTCCCGCACGAATTCAAGCGTGTGTTGGGAGTGAGCCGGAACCGCCAGGCTTACATCCCGAGCCAGCGTGTAGCTGTTCTGGCTCACGTCGAACAAATGCCGCACGGGCAGCTGCAGAATGGGCAGCTGCAAGATGGGCAGGTTCAGCATGGGTAAAACCACCGGCTTCCTGGAATATTCTCGCGAGCTTGCGCCGCGCCGTCCCGTTACCCAGCGGGTCAATGATTGGTTCGAAATCTATCTCGATCTTCCCGAAGAGACTCTCAAGAAACAGGGCGCGAGGTGCATGGATTGCGGTGTTCCTTTCTGTCAGACGGGTTGCCCGGTCAACAACTTGATTCCCGACTGGAACGATCTGGTGTATCGCGGACGTTGGAAGGACGCAGTGAGGCAGTTGCACGCGACGAACAACTTCCCGGAATTTACTGGCCGCATTTGCCCCGCGCCTTGTGAAGCATCATGCGTGCTGGGTATCAATCAGCCAGCGGTGACCATCAAACAAAACGAGAAAAACATCGTTGAACGTGGATTCCAGGAAGGCTGGATCAGGCCGGAGCCGCCGAAGATTCGCAGCGGGAAGAAGGTCGCGATTGTGGGCTCTGGACCAGCCGGATTAGCTGCGGCACAGCAACTATGCCGCGCTGGGCATGCGGTTGTGGTGTACGAAAAGGCGGACCGCATCGGCGGATTGCTGCGCTATGGAATTCCGCAGTTCAAACTGGAGAAGCACATCATCGATCGCCGGCTGGAGCAGATTTCGGCGGAAGGCGTGAAGTTCGTCACTGATGCAGAAGTTGGGAAGAACGTTTCGGTGGAGAATCTGCGCCGCGACTTCGATGCGATTGTGCTTGCGGGAGGAGCCGAACACCCGCGAGATCTGAAAGTTCCAGGGCGCGAGCTGAAGGGAATCCATTTTGCGATGGAGTATTTGCCGCAGCAGAATAAGCGCTGCCTCGGGGACACGGTCGAGCCTGAAACCGAGATCCTGGCTACCGGCAAGCGAGTGGTCATCATCGGAGGCGGCGATACGGGCGCCGATTGCCTGGGAACCTGCCATCGGCAGAAGCCGCTCTCTGTGCACCAGTTCGAGATCATGCCGAAGCCGCCCGATGATCGGTCACCGCAGACTCCGTGGCCGCTGTGGCCGATGCAACTGCGGACGGAAGCGGCGCATGAAGAAGGCGGCGTTCGCGACTGGAGCATTGCCACTACGAAATTCACCGGCGAGGCAGGAAGCGTCAAGCAGCTGCACGCCGTGCGCGTTGGCCCACCGCCGAAGTTCGAGCCGATTCCAGACAGTGATTTCATTATCGAAGCTGACTTGGTGCTGATCGCGATGGGCTTCCTCGGACCGGTTCGGAACGGAATGATCGAGCAACTGGGCGTGGTACTCGATCAGCGCGGCAATGTCGCGACCGATCAGAATTACATGTCCTCGGTAACAGGCGTTTTTGCAGCCGGTGACATGCGGCGAGGGCAATCGCTGGTCGTCTGGGCCATCTCGGAGGGACGAAAGGCAGCAGCGGCAGTCGATGCATACCTCAGAGCCGCGGTCGTGCGTCCTGCGCCGCTGGTTTCCGCGGCACAACAGATCGCCTCATAATCGTGACTTGCCGGCGGCGCTCTCAGGGTATGATGACTGCGCGAACGCAATGATTGGGATCCAGGATATCCAAACTGCGATGGGCCGGATTCGCGATGCCATTCGCGTTTCTCCCTGCACTTACTCGGAAGCTTTCTCGGCGCTTACCAACAACGCAATCTTCCTCAAGCTGGATAATCAGCAGCGTACCGGCGCCTTCAAAGAACGCGGCGCGCTGAATAAATTGCTTACGCTGACTCCTGAAGAACGAGCTCAGGGCGTGATCGCCGCGTCCGCAGGAAATCATGCACAGGGGGTGGCTTATCATGCGGGGCGGCAAGGCATCCGGGCGAGCATTTATATGCCGTTGCCCACGCCGCTCACGAAGGTTTCGGCCACGCGCGCCTATGGAGCCGAGGTGGTTCTGTATGGCACGAATTACGACGAGGCCTATGAGAAGGCGGTCGAGCAAAGCCGGGAGCAGCATCTCACCCTGATTCACGCGTTCGACGATGATGCGGTTATTGCCGGGCAAGGTACGTTGGGGTTGGAAATCCTGGAACAGCAACCTGACATCGAGGCTGTCGTTGCCCCCATTGGCGGAGGAGGCCTGATCGGCGGCATTGCCTGTGCGGTAAAGGAGACGAATCCGGCCATCCGAGTGTTCGGAGTTCAGCCCGCCAAGCTGCCTTCCATGAAGGCAGCGGTCGCGCAGGGAGGACCGGTTACGATTCCTTCCGCTGCGACGATTGCCGACGGAATTGCTGTAAGACGAGCCGGCCAGCGGACGTTTCCGTTGGTTCAGAAGTACGTCGACGACATTGTCACCGTCGAAGAGGAAGAGATTGCCAACGCGATCCTGCTGCTGCTGGAGCGGGAGAAGACTTTGGCGGAAGGCGCAGGAGCGGCGTCTATCGCTGCCGTGCTCAATCACAAACTTCCACTCGAAGGCAAAAAAGTTGCGGTGCTGGTATGCGGCGGCAATATCGACGTCACGCTTCTCGCCCGCATCATCGAGCGTGGTTTGGTGAAGGATGGCAGGCTGGTGCGGTTGCGAGTTCATTTGCCGGACTATCCCGGCGCGTTGCACCGGCTTACCGGAATTCTGGCCGAGCATCGCGCCAACATTGTTGAAACCGCCTACGACCGGGCTTATCACGGGGTGAATCTGGGCGATACCGCCATTGACATCACCATGGAAACCAGAGGACCGGCTCATATTGCCGAGCTTATTGCCGCGCTGCTGGCCGCCGGCTATGCCCACGAGAGAATTCTGTAGGCGCGCCCTGGAAGTCGGCAATTTACATCGGGCGTTTTCGCGCCGGGCATTATTGAAGCGACTGATCGGCCCCATAAGAAATTTGAATTGGACTCGGTCGATCCATCCCTTTATCGTCTGCGGATTAGGGAGAGGACTGCGATTGAACGCGATGGCGCTCATCGGGGTCGGCTCTTTCCTGGGTCAGCCCTTCCCTCCAAGATTGGCGAGTGAGGTCGTATCGGCAGTTGCCGGTACTTTTCCGGCAGGCGTACGATCACCAACGAATTATCCACGCCTCAGAAACAGGAGCAACCAAACATGACAAAACGAACCGACAGGCCCTCTTTGCGCCTGTCGTTGGTGTCGACCGCTGCCGCCATCGTTCTGGCCGCCGGATTGTTCGCCGGGCTGTCAACGCCCTGCTTTGCCGACGATGGGCCCAAGCCCGATCCCTCTGGCACAGCCACTGACGACAAAACTACCGCCGTGGACGCTGCCGGCAATTCTTTTGTTGTTTCCGA
>PMXH01000546.1 GCA_003165855.1 Acidobacteriaceae bacterium
AGCGTCAGTCAATGCCGGGAAGGCTGTACGCCACCGTGAACCTTCCCAAACCCGAACAGTTGCCTTGCCCGACCAGAAGCCGCATAATCGCCCGGTGGCTGACACTGGCTGGCAGCAGCGTATCCGGCGCGCCGAACACCTGGCCGCCCAGCATCCCTTCGCGGCCGAAATCCTCGCTTTCTACATCCAGACCGCCCGCTTCCAACAGGACCTCTACCGTCGTCTCGAACGCGCCTCTGCCAGCGGAACTCAACCGTCTCTATCCGGACCACCGGAGCTGCCGGAGCTTCTCTCCAGCTTTCCCGCATTTCTCGCGCTTGTCGAAAGGCATGACCCGGATCGCCTTGCTCAAGTCGCACGCGACCTCAGCCAATCACCCTCCGGCGCCTGGTCAGACCTGCTGAACAACTGCTGGTCGGTCACCGATGCGCCCGCCGAGCCTGCCGAGTTCCTCGCCCTCGCATTTCTACAACCCTATGCCGAGTTCGTCCGCTCCCGCGTTCCGCTCCAACTCGAAGGCTACACTCACTCCCTGTGCCCGTTCTGCAGCCGCAGACCTGGACTGGGCGTGCTTCGCCCCCTCGGCGATGGAGCCCGCCGCAATCTGCTCTGTGGCTTCTGTCTCTGCGAGTGGGAGTTCCGCCGCATTGTTTGTCCCGGCTGCGACGAGAAAGATCATGCCAAGCTTCCCGTCTATACCGCAGCCGAGTTTCCCCACATCCGGGTCGAGTGCTGCGACGCTTGCCACACTTACATCAAGTCCATCGACCTCAGCAAGAAAGGCCTCGCCGACCCTCTGGTCGACGAAATCGCCTCCGTCCCGCTCGACCTCTGGGCCCAAGAGCGCGGATACGTCAAGCTCCATCCCAACCTGCTCGGAATGTGATTTTGACACCTGATTCCGCGACTAACCCTGCCGCGCGGGGTTTGTAACTTTCTTGGCGCCATACAACCTTATTTGTGCAAAGCTTGATCAGACTGCAATAAAGCCTATAAGCTAAGAAACACAACACTCAACCCCCAACCTGCTGACGGAGTCTTTAGAATGCGATCTTGGAAGTTTCTTCTGCCGCTTCTAGCCTCAACCCTATGCTTCGCCGCCCAACCCGACCGCATCACCGGAACAATTGACTCCAGTCAGATGGTTACGCTGCCCGGTCGCATCCATCGCATGGCGTTGCCGCAATACGACCAGGGCCCAGTAGATGGGTCTTACCAGTTTACGTACGTCACCATGCTGTTCACACCATCCGCCGCGCAGAGCGAAGCGTTGGATTTACTTCTTGCCCAACAGCAGGACCCCGCGTCGGCCAATTACCACAAGTGGTTGACTCCCGAGCAGTTCGCCGACCGCTTCGGCCTCCCCGCGGGCGACATGAAGAAGGTTACAGACTGGTTGAAATCGCAAGGGCTCCAGATCGTCACAGTCGCCCGCGGAGGGCAATTCGTCGTCTTCGGCGGCACCGCCGCCCAGGTTGAAAACGCCTTCCGAACCGAGTTCCACCACTACAACGTCAACGGGGAAATGCACTTCGCCAATGCGATCGTGCCGTCCATTCCGGCGGCACTTTCCGGAGTAGTCGGTGGATTCCGCGGGATGGACGATTTCCGACTAAAGCCGTCGCTCAAACGGCATCCCGACTACACCCTCACCGGCCAGCGCACTCACTTCATTGCCCCGGGCGATCTCTACACTATCTACGACATCAATTCTCTGCAAAGCGCTGGAATTGATGGAACTGGGCAGAAGCTTGCCATCATCGGTCAAACCGATCTCCTACTGACCGACATCAACGACTACCGCACCGACTTCGGTTTGCCGGCGATCAATCTGGTGCAGACACTTGTGCCGGGCACCGGCGACCCCGGTGTCGTCCCGGGCGACCTCGGAGAGTCCGACTTAGACCTCCAAGTGTCCGGCGCGATCGCACCCAACGCCACGGTCATTTTCGTTTATGCGGGATTCACGGGCGGCGGCGAGGGCGTCACCTCCGCAGCACAATATGCCATCGACAACGTTGTGGCCCCCGTCATCAGCTTCAGCTACGGTCAATGTGAGTTCTACAATGCCGGCCCTTCGCCCCCGACCCTTCCCACCCAGGACCTGCTCTACAAGCAGGCGGCCTCGGCGGGAATCTCGTTTTTCGCAGCTTCCGGCGACGACGGCCCCGCAATTTGCGACATTAATGACACCTTGAGCGAGGTCCCCTCCGCACTTCTGGGTCTGGCCGTGAGCTATCCCGCCAGCAGCGCGTACGTCACCGCAGTAGGCGGGACGGAGTTCAACGAAGGCAGCGGAGATTATTGGAATACCGGTAACACGGGCAACGGCGGCTCCGCGATTTCCTATATCCCCGAAAAATCCTGGAACGACTTCCCCGAGCTTGGCTTTCTCGACGGCGGCGGCGGCGGCCCCAGCAACTGCGCCAACCAGACCTCCGACTTTTCGGAATGCGTCTCCGGCTTTCCCAAACCGACATGGCAAGCGGGCACGGGAGTGCCTGCCGATGGCGCTCGCGACGTTCCCGACGTCTCGCTTTCCGCGTCCAATGTCAACGACCCCTACATCGTTTGCATGCCCCTGGAAGTGCTCAACTATCCGAACGACAGCGGCGATACCACCAGCAGTTGCGCCGGTGGCATCGCCAGCGCCCTGAACCAGAACTCCGCTTTCGGCGGTACTTCCGCCTCGACTCCACTGATGGCTGGAATCACCGTGTTGCTGAATCAGTACTTGAATGGGACTTCTACCACGGGGCTGGGCCTCATCAATCCCATGCTCTATTCGCTGTACGCCACTTCGCCTGCGGCGTTTCACGACACGCCGGCGGGTAGCAACAGCACGGTGGACTGTACTGTCGGCGACCCAGTCGGACAGCCCACCGCCCTGATTTGTCAAACTGGAACCTTCGGTTTCTCCACTACCGCTGGTTACGATCTAGTCACCGGCCTCGGTTCCATCGATGCCCATGCCCTGGCCGTTGCTTGGGCGGCGACGCGTACTACGACTTCCACTTTGATTTCGCCCTCTGCAACGACTGTGGCTCAGGGGGCCAGCGTCACCTTTACAGCGACCATCACCCCTTCAACGGCGACCGGAACTGTCTATTTCTACGACAATGGTTCGATGGCCTTAGGCTCCTCGGCAGTTTCGAGCGGCACGGCGGCCTTGGCCACGACAGCGCTCACTAGCGGCTCGAACAACGTCGTCGCTATCTATAACGGAGACACATCCGACAACGCATCAACCTCCGCAACTCCCGCAGTAGTTACCGTAACCCCATCCGACTTTACGCTCCAGACCACAAGCCCGCTGGCACCTGCGTCCATCTCCGCAGGACAATTCGCCATCGCTACCTTGACCCTCACGCTGGTGCAAGGCACCAGCGAGACCATCAACTTNNGCATTACCGTCACCGGAACTCCCAGCGGCAACGGCACTACCTCGCACACCGCAAACGTCAGCCTGACCGTAACCGCGACCCAGGAGAGCTTCACCATCGCTTCGACAAACGGCGCCACCTTCCCGGTGAACGCCGGCGGAGCCGCTTCGGTCAACATTGCTGTCAGCAACGGCACCAACGGCATACCCTCTTTTATTAACAGCAGCACCTCGCCCGCTACCACCGCCCTGCCGCTAACCTACACTTGCACCCAAAGCAGTCTTCCGTCCGAGGCAAGTTGCGCCTTTAGTCCCAGCGGCGGCAATTCGGTGAGCGCAACCCTTATTACGCTCAGCATCTCCACCGCGGCCCCGACCGGCCAGCTGCGTCCGCCTCTGGGACGCGGCAGCAACATCTTCTATGCCCTGCTGCTGCCCGGCTTGTTCGGAATTGTTTTCGCGGCTGGATCACGCACGCGGACCGCGCGCCTGCTCAGCCTGATCGTCGTTCTCGGCTTCTCCACGCTGTGGCTGGGCGCCTGCGGCGGCAGCAGCAATAGCAGTCAGAAGAACCCGGGTACGCCCGCCGGACCCTATTCCGTGATTGTGAACGCCACCACCGGCGGCGCAGTCCCGCTCACCAGCCAATTCACCGTCACCCTCACCGTCACGAATTAAGCCGCTCATGGCAAAGGCGCTCCGCATCCGCGGAGCGCTTTTTTCTGCTGAAAGCCACAAGAATTAGATTCTTCTCACCGTTGCACCGTGGACCGTTACCAACGTGCTGGAGGTTTTCTTTCCCTGGCCGATGATTTCATTGTGCTGAATTCCTCTGCTGCCCCGGTTTTGGCCCGCGGCCGCCCCCAAGGCGCTAAGCTGGGTTATGTAGCCCGCCAGCCTATCTTCGACCGCGACGAAAAGGTGTTTGGCTACGAGCTTCTATTCCGGGACAGCATAGAGAATGTGTTTCACGGCGGTGATTCTGACGCCGCGTCCCGCTCCACTCTCGACAGTTCGTTGCTGGTCGGCCTCGACGTGCTTTGCGACGGTCGCCGCGCCTTCGTCAACTGTACGCGCGAGACCTTGATTAGCGGCCTGATTACTCTGCTGCCATCGCACTCCACCGTCGTTGAAATTCTGGAGACTGTTCCCGTCGATGCCGCAGTCGTCACCGCCTGCCAGAATCTGAAAGAAGCCGGATACCTGATTGCGCTGGACGACTACGTCAGCGACGATCCCCGCGAAGCGCTCGCCGAAATGGCTGACATCATTAAAGTCGACCTCAAACTCACCAGCCTCGAACAACGCGCCGCGTTAGTGAAAAAGCATGGTCCCTGGCGCTGCCGCATGCTGGCGGAAAAAGTCGAGGACCAGGCGGAGTTCGCCGCCGCCCGCGATCAAGGCTTTGTCTATTTCCAGGGCTACTTCCTGCGCCGCCCGGAAATGATGACCACGCACGACGTGCCCGCCAACCGCCTCAATTACATGAGAATGTTGCAAGCCGTTTCCGGATCCGACCTGGACGTGCCCGCGATCGAGCAACTCATCAAGACCGAAGCTTCTATCTGCTACCGGCTGTTGCGCTACATGAACTCCGCCAAGTTTGGATTCAGCAACGAAATTCATTCCGTGCGCCATGCCCTCTCGATTCTCGGCGACCGCGAGGTCCGGCGCTGGGTACGCCTGATCGCCACCGTGGGCGCCGGCCAGGACAAAACCACCGATCTTGTGCTCTGCGCCTTGGTCCGGGCTCGCTTCGGTGAGTTGCTTTCTCCCATGGTGGATCACGGAGAGTCGGATCTGTTCTTGCTGGGCCTGCTCTCCCTGCTCGATGTCATGCTTGAAATGCCCATGGCCGAGATTTTGGAGAAAATCCCACTCGATGCCGGAACCAAGGCTGTTCTCAGAGCGGAGCCTAGTTCGCTGCGCCACATTTACCAGCTCATGCTGGCGCGCGAGAGTGGCGAGTGGACAGCGGCCAAGGTCATCTGCGATGGCCTGCGTCTCGATGCCGATATCGTTTCGACGTCTTATTGGCAGGCCCAGCAGTGGGCCCGCGAAGTCTCCAGCGGAGCGTGAACGCGGGCTTCGGCTTNNCCGAAACCCGAAGCCCGAAGCCCGAACTTCCGGCAATGTCCTCTTGTGCAAAACCCGCCCACTTTGCCACTTGCGTGCCCGCGTCTGGACGAGTACCATTAGCTTGTTCTCAGTGGCCTCGTTCCCGCGTAGGCCTTCCGCGTCCCAGGCCGTTCCCGGCGGCGCGACGGATCCGACAACGGATAATCGATACTCAAACATTTAGAGTTTTTATCGCTAGTTACGAGTTTGCTACACCAGAGAGCGGTTGATAACGATTGCGCTCCAGCCAACCCGCAGTTTCGCATGCAGAGTGGCCTTGCTCCTCGAATGTGATCGCGGAACTTGCTAAGCGAAGGGTGTTCCTGAGCCGCGGGGACAATGCCCAGGCGGGAAAAGGCTTTGACGCACCAACATTGCTAGAGCCTGCCGCAGCCAATGGGGAACCTTGAAATTGGGGAATCTGAAGTAGTAGTGGAGTTTTCGAACACTGCACCGGAGCGAAAGCCCGGCTTGGCAGCTTTGAGAGGACTATGAACGCAGGACCAGGAAGACCCTCCGGTGGCGGAGGCAGAAGTCGACGGCGTCGCGGACGCCGCCCCAACAATCCCCGCGGGCCCCGTCCCGCCGGACCCAGCCAGTCGCGCCATAATCAGGATGGCATCTACACCGCGCCCATGGATCACAGCTATCGCGCCGCGTTATCCGGCAACGGCAATAACGGCCAGAGTGCGCGACGCGGAACTCGTCCGGGCTTTGCCGCGCCTTTCGCGCCCGCCGATCCCGAGCCTCTGCCAGCATTGCGCGAAGATTCGAACTCGCGCATCTTTGCCTTCGTCGACGACCTGTTCTTCGCCGCCAAGATTCAAGAGACCGCCCGCAAACTCAATGTCAAGGTCGAGTTCGCCAAGAACGATAAAGACCTCGCCGAGCGTATGCAACAGAACGGCGAAGAAAAGCCCTCGCTGATCATCTTCGACCTGAACAACGCCAACGCCAAGCCGCTGACGCTAATCCCAAAGCTGAAGGCAAAGCTCAAGAAGGGAACCTCGATCATCGGGTTCCTCTCGCACGTGCAAGGCGATCTGAAGCAGAAAGCTCACGAAGTGGGATGCGACATGGTGCTGCCCCGTTCCGCCTTCTCGCAGAACCTGCCGCAGCTCCTGCGCCGTCACGGAGCCCCGGAAGACGAGAATCCTACGGTTCAGTAGCGGACAGACTCCAGGGTGGATTCTGCCTAACGGACGAACATCTCCACCAGCACGCCGGCAATTTCATGCGCGGCCTTCGTCGAGACTGTGCCGAGCTTGCGCACCAAACGCTGCCGATGTACCGCCCGCAACTGATCCAGCGCGACCTGCCCCTCCTTGTTTCGGAAGGTAAGATTCACCCGCGTAGGATAGCTGCGCAGCGTGGTCGTCATGGGGGCCACCAATACAGTCTGCAGCGGTTCGTTCATTTCATCGGGGGAGATCACGAGGCAAGGCCGGGTCTTCTTGATTTCCGATCCCTTCGACGGATCGAGCGCGATGAGCCACACTTCGTCTCGCCGGGGATAGCTCACCACTTCCAGTCCTCACCATCAAACGCATTTGGCGAGGCCGAATCGAGAAGCATCTCCAGCCCCGCTGCATTCGATGCTGCAAAAGACTGCTTCCACCCAGCGCGTGGGGCGCGATGAGGCGCGATGACGAGACCCTCTTCGGTTATGCGGACTTCCACGACGTCGCCGAGACCGCACTGCGCGATGAGCGGTTTGGGAATGCGTATGCCGCGTGAATTGCCGATGCGGGTGAGTTCCAATCGCATGAAAAACCACCTTTAGTAATTACATTGTAATTACAATGGAGAGACTTCGTCAAGATGGAAAGCGGAGCCGGGAGCGGTGTTTAAAGACCAAAACTGACAACTGCTACTATCCAGCAGGCCACTTCATCTCCCGTCCTCCCAAGAGGTGGACGTGAAGATGAAACACTGACTGCCCCGCGCCCGGACCCACGTTGATCACGGTGCGGTATCCCTGCTCGATATTCCGCTGGCGTGCGATCTCGGCTGCTGCCAGGTGACATCGTCCGATCACATCGGCGTCGTCCGCCTGCGCTTCCTTCAATCCCGCAAAATGTTTCTTCGGGATGACCAGCACATGCGTCGGCGCCTTCGGATTGATATCCTCAAACGCAAAGACATGATCGTCTTCGTAAACCTTCTTGGCGGGAATCTCGCCGCGGAGAATGCGGCAGAAAAGGCAGTTGCTGCTGGCGTCGGTCATAGGAGAACTCCGGCGTGAGCATAGCACTGACGTCGCCGGACACGAAAGTGGTCAGTGATCGGTGGCTAGTGAGATCCTCTGCCGCGTGGCTGGCCACTGACCACTGGCCACTGGCAACTGCGTTCCTACAGATCGTTATCGCCGTACGCCGAAGCGGGCAGCACCTGGTTCGAAGTCGGTCCGGGCACAGCGTTTCCGTGCTCGTCGATCTTCATGCCCAGGCTCAGACCCATCGAGTTGAGGATCTCCTTGATCTCGTTCAGCGACTTCCGGCCGAAATTTTTCGTCTTCAGCATTTCGGCTTCGGTCTTCTGCACCAGCTCGCCGATGGTCTGAATGTTCGCGTTCTTCAGGC
>PMXH01000449.1 GCA_003165855.1 Acidobacteriaceae bacterium
GCAAGATGCGGTGGGAATACCGTTCTCCCAGGGAGAAGCTCTTTGTGAGCGATGGGACGAGTGCGTGGTTTTACGTTCCGGGCGACCGGCAAGTGCGGAAAACCGATGCGCGCAAGCTGGACGACGTGAGGTCTCCGCTGGCGTTGTTGCTGGGGCGAACCAAGCTGGAGAAGGAATTGCAGGGGCTGTCGCTGGCTCCCGACGTTGAGCCGGTGGCTGCCGGGGACGTTGTGTTGCGAGGCGTGCCGCAGGCGCTGGCCGACCGGGTGAGCGAGATCCTTTTGGAAGTGACCCCCGAGCACAGGATTGCTCGGATTGTGATCGACGAAGTGGATGGGTCGGCCACCGAATACCGGTTCAGCGACCCGAAAGAGAATATAGCGATTCCGGAGAGTCAGTTCCAGTTCAGTCCTCCGGCGGGAACGGAGACGATTGAGGGCGGGCTGGAACCTTAAGGTCTCTCTGTGACAGGCGGCTGCATCGTATTGATGGATATAGGCTTGCTGCGCGGCCTGCGGAGGCGGAAGCTTCCCCAACCATGGTGAGTCCGGTTACTTGCGATACTAGAAACATAGGCCGATCTCGTGATCTGGGCTCGGGATCAAGAGCGGGAATGTTAGACTGAGCGATAGAGTAGCGCGCCGGGCAGAAAGCCGAAAAGAACAGACAAATGGCGGAATTCGTCATAAAAGTCGCGGACGAGCGGGGCCGAACGCTGGAGCAGGTGGAGCAGGGATACTCGGTGGCGGAGGTGCGCGACCGCTTCGCCTCGCAGGGCTACCTAGTCTACTGGGTCAAGCCCCAGGGACTGCTCTCCGGCGGGCTTTCGATGCGCCGCGGGCGCAAGCTGAAGCAGAGTTCGTTCCTGGTGTTCAACCAGCAATTCCTGACGCTGATCAAGGCGGGGCTGCCGATTCTGAACTCGCTGGATTTGCTGATCAAACGGCAACGAGATGCGAACCTGCGCCAGGTGCTGGAGAACGTGCGGGAGCGGGTAAAAGGCGGAGAGTTGCTGTCCGACGCCTTTGCCGCGCATAGCATAGTTCCGAAGATCTACACCACCACGCTGATGGCGGGAGAAAAGAGCGGAAACATCGACGAGGTGCTTACCCGTTACATCAACTTTCAGCGCCTGGCGATGAGCTTCCGCAAGAAGCTGTTTGTGTCGCTAATCTATCCCACGCTGCTGGTCACCGTGGTGACGATTATGGTGATGTTTTTGTTCACCTATGTGGTGCCGAAATTCGCCGATCTGTTTAATAGTCTGGACGCGAAACTGCCGGCCATTACGCTGTTCATGCTGGCGGTGGGAACGTATGCGCAGAAGTATTTTCCGTTTATCGCCGTGGGGCTGGCGCTGGCGGTTTTTGTGTTTTGGCAGTGGCGGAAGACAGACCGGGGCGGCGACCAGATTGACCGGTTCATCCTGAGCCTGCCGTTGCTGGGTGACATCCGGTTGAAGCACCAGGTAGCAACTTTTTCGCGGATGCTGGCTACGCTGCTGCAGGGCGGGCTGCCGCTGGTGCCGTCGATGGAAACCGCAGGCACTTCGATGACCAGCCGTCGCATTCTGAAAGGCGTGATGCGGGCGAGCGTGAGAGTTCGGGAAGGGCAAGGGCTGGCCAGCAGTCTGGAGGAACAGAATATCTTTCCCGACCTGGCCGTGGAAATGCTGGAAGTTGGCGAGTCTACCGGGGCTTTGCCGGCGATGCTGAATTCGGTGGCGGAGTTTTACGAGGAAGATGTGCAGACGGCGTTGAATGCTTCCATGGCGCTGATCGAGCCGCTGATTCTGATGGTGATGGCGGTTTTCGTGGGCGGAGTGTTGATCTCGTTATATTTGCCGATCTTCACTCTGGGAGTGCATTAATGCAATTTTGTAATTTGGGAATTTTGTAATTGGGTAATTTAAACCCGGCGGATCGATGCCGGTTCTTAAATTACAAAATTACTAAATTGCCAAATGTTTTTGGGGATTGAGAATGGCGATGGCGGAAAAGAAATCACTTTTCGTACACGGCGAGAATGGCGGGCAGGTGGTGACGACGGGAAATCCCATCACCGACCTGGAACGCGCGCAGGACGTGGCGCGGCGCTATCGCTGCGAATTTGTAGACCTCACCGACTTCCAGCTGCATCATGAGCTGTTCAAGAAGTTCTCTCCCGAGCTAATGTTCCGCTACAACTTCGTTCCGCTGGAAGAGACTGCAGACGGCAAGCTGGCGATTGCCATTGCCGATCCCAGCCAGCTGATGATGATTGACGAGATCAGCCTGCTGCTGCAGAAGCGGATCGTCACCAAAGTGGCGACGCTGAAGCAGATCAGCGACATCCTGAAGAAGACGGAGCAGTCGCAGCGCGTGCTGGAAGAGGTGACCGAGGGCTTCGCGCTGGACGTGGTGGTGGAGGATGGCGATTCGGACGAGACGCTCTCCATCGATAAGCTGACCGCCACCGACAGCGACATCGCGCCGGTGATCAAGCTGGTGGATACCACCATCTTCAATGCGCTGGAGCGGCGGGCGAGCGATATCCA
>PMXH01000441.1 GCA_003165855.1 Acidobacteriaceae bacterium
TCCGCAGAACGTGCTGGTGCTGCGCAAAGGGTCGGAAGCGGAGCTGTCGGGCGGCTTTGATGCCGCGCTGTTTCCTACTTTGAAAGTTCTTCCCGGCATCGCGAAAGACAGCCACGGCGAACCGATGGTTTCCGGCGAGTGGGTGGTGGTGATCGTGCTTCCGCGCAAGGACGGCACGGGCGAAGTGAACGTCACGGTGCGAGGCATGATGCCGGATGGCCTTGAACTTCGGCCCAGCGCGAAGCTGATCGAGGGGCGCTGGTTCCAGACCGGGCAGCGTGAAGTGGTGGTGAGCAAATCCATTCGCTCGCGCTTTTCGCATGCCAACATTGGCGACACCATGGAGTTCGGCAAGGGATCCTGGAAGGTTGTGGGCGTGTTTGACGCCGGCGGTTCGGCTTATGAATCGGAGATCTGGTGCGACGTGAATCAGATGGCCGCGGATTTTGACCGGCAGGGCGGATATTCCTCGGCGTACTTGCGCGCCACCGATCCCATTGCCGCCGATGCGCTGAAGAACCGAGTCAGCGACGATCAGCGTCTGAAGCTCGAAGGAATGCTGGAGACGGATTATTACGCGAAACAGACCAGTTCGGGCGCTCCCATCAAATACATTGGCATCGTGGTCGCAATCATCATGGCCATTGGGTCGAGTTTTGCGGCGATGAATACGATGTATGCGGCAGTAGCTTATCGTGGGCGCGAGATCGCGACTTTACGAGTGCTGGGATTCTCTCGTCCGTCGATTTTGACATCTTTTGTTCTGGAATCGCTCATGCTGGCTTTGCTGGGTGCAGTGGCAGGAATTCTTCTGATGCTGCCCTTTAACGGAATGCAGACCGGAACGTCGAATGCAGTGACGTTCAGCGAGGTGGTATTCAGCCTGCGGATCACGTGGCAGGTTGCGGGGGCCGCAATTGGTTTTGCGCTGATCATGGGCTTGTTCGGCGGACTGGCTCCGGCGTGGCATGCGGCGCGGCAGAATATTCTGACTGCATTGCGTGGCTGAAATTAAGGATGCGAGCCAAACGCGCGATTCATGGGCCGCAAAGAACGCGACCCAACGCGCGGCTCGCCCAGATCCTTCACTGCGCAAAGAACGCTTGCTCAGGATGACATTGATTTCTTATGCCGATTGACGCGAAACACGAAGACTTGCAGAGCTTGCGAATCGACCGCACGGAGCGCGGCACCAGCAATGGAGAGCCGCCCGCCTGGGCGCGCCGCTACATTGTGATTGGCATCGTTGTCATTGCGGTGCTGAGCGTCTCCGCTCTGGCCTACCGGATGCTTTCGCGCGACGTGCCGGAGGTAGAGGTGACGCGCGCGGCAGCGGAGAGTAGCGATGTAGGCGGCACGGTGCTTTCGGCCACGGGCTACATCGTCGCGCATCACACGATCAATGTGAATTCCAAGGTCACCGGACGCCTGGCCTGGATCGGCGTGGAAAAGGGCGACAAAGTTAAAGAAGGACAGGTTCTAGTGCGGTTGGAGGATGAGGAGTTTCGCGCTTCCTACGATCAGGCAAAGGGCGCATTGGACAATGCTCGAGCATATTTCGATGAACTTGAGCATGGGTCCCGGCCGGAAGAGATTCAGGAGGCGCAACACAACCTGGATGAAGCTCGCGCCACGCTCGTCAATGACAAGCTGACTCTGGATCGCACCAAGGAACTCTCATCTGCTGGCGTAGTTTCGCGCCAGGCACTGGACGACGCCACCGCCAAATTCGATTCCGACCAGCAGCGAGTCAATTCGCTGGACAAGGCTTTCCAACTGATGAAGATCGGACCTCGCGCAGAAGAACTGGCTCGCGCTCGCGGATCGCTGGCGCAAGCGCAAGGCCAGCTTGATTACGCCAAGTCTCAACTCGACGCCACGATGATTCGCGCACCCGTCACCGGCACAATTCTCGACCGCACTGCCGAAAAAGGCGAACTTATTACCGCGCAGTTCGCCAGCGCGGCGGCGGGCGGCCCTCAGGGATCGGTGGTATCGCTGGCTGACTTGAATGATCTCCAGGTCGAACTCGATATTGCCCAAGCGGACTTCGCCCGCCTTAGTCCCAAGCAGAAGGGCATCGTCACTACGGACACCTATCCTGACAAGACGTATGACGGCGAAATTGCGCAGATTTCTCCCGAGGCGAATCGGCAGAAAGCCACGGTGCAAGTGAAGGTGCAGGTGCTGAATCCGGGCAAGTATCCTGATGTTTTCCTGCGGCCGGAGATGAACGCGACGGTGAAGTTCTTAGCGGATGCGCCGAAAGCCACCAGCAAGCAGACAGCGGGAGCTTTCGTACCGGCGAGTGCGTTGCGGGACCACGACGGCAAGAAGGTCGTGTTCCTGGCCTTCGACGGAAAAGCGCACCTCCGTGAGGTCCACGTGTTGAGCCAGCGCACGGACGGATTTCTCGTCGACGGATTGGTGGGAGGCGAAAGCGTGATTACCAAAGCGCCGCAAGACCTGAAAGACGGAGACACAATTAAGGTGAAGGGGTAATTTCATGAGCACAGTTGCCGAAACCAGCGTCGCTACCGGAACCAAAGTCGTCCAGGCTCGCAATGTCAGCAAGGTCTTCAAGCGCGAGGCATTCGAGGTGAAAGCGCTTGACGATGTCTCCATCGACATCGCTGCCGGTGAATTTTTGGCGCTGATGGGGCCCTCCGGTTCGGGCAAGACCACGCTGCTAAACATGATTGCAGCTATCGACCGGCCGACCTCCGGCGAGCTGCTGGTGCAGAACCAGAACATTTTCCGGTTCAGCGACTCGCAGTCGGCCCACTGGCGCAATGAGCACATCGGTTATGTCTTCCAGACCTTCAACTTGATTCCAGTTTTGACCGCGTTTGAGAATGTGGAACTGCCCCTGCTGCTGACCAAACTCAACGCACAGCAGAGGCGCGACCACGTGATGACTGCGTTGAAACTCGTGGGCCTGGAAGAGCGGGTCAACCATCTGCCCAAGCAACTCTCCGGCGGTCAGGAGCAGCGGGTCGCGATCGCTCGGGCGATTGTGAGTGATCCTACGCTGTTACTCGCCGATGAACCCACGGGCGATCTGGACAGTCACTCGGCCACGGAAGTTTTGGAGATCCTGAAGCGGCTGAACGAAGACTTCCATAAGACGATCGTGATGGTGACGCACGATCCGCACGCGGCTTCGTATGCGCACGTCACGCGGCATCTGGAGAAAGGGATGCTGCTGCCGCCGGGATAGATCGGCTCACTGCGGCGCTGGTACGGCCAACTCAGCCGTCACCTCAGGCCCTGAGTCGGCTACCCAGAGCCAGGCGCGGCGGCCGTTGTCCAGAGCCACGGCCTTGGCCTCGCCGTACGCCACTAAGCGATTGAGGACTGTGGTCACCGAGGCCATCGGATCTTTGTGCCGTGCCAGCATGGGCGGGACTTTTTCCTGAATCCGATCACAGACATCGCGAGCACTCAGGGCACGGTTTGCTTCCATCAGAATCATTCGGCACGACTTGGTGAAACCCGGTTGTCGTCCGCTGCTCTTGCGGTCCACGAGTTCGAGCAGCTCGTCACTCAGCACGCTGTCCCCGAAAAGGTTGGCCAAGCCGGCGATAGTTTGTTTGATCGTGCCAATCCGCCGCATCACTTCAGCGCGCTGCTGCAGGAGTTGCCGCAGCTCTTCGTGAGCCTGCCGCACAACCTCCTGCACGTGTCCGTTCCCGTTGGTGGTGATGGTTTTCGTTGCGCCGACGCTTTCCTGGATCTGCATAAACCCTCCCCTGACACCTACTCTTCAGGCGCAGTCTCGCTATTTAGCCGATACGCAGGAAACGACTCAGGGGTTCCCTATTTCAGCTCACACAAGGTGTACCCACCGAGCCTCGACCTGGTGCATTAGACGTTCGAAGCTGGAGTTCGTTAACGAAGGTACCGACCCAGGAGGCGGCCATCGGCTGAGGTGAGTGGGATTGGGCAGGAGGTTCCGGGGGAAACGTCTTCCGGTTCAATCCGGGACTTGTCCCACTTTGGGATTTGGTCGCGACCGCAATCATCGTCTCCGTTCTCTGCAGAGAGGGCTGCGACTCAGAGTATCCGATGGTAAAGAGTAACGAATTACCTCCATGTCGACCGCAGCAAAACTCGAGCTCTCGCCGTCTCTTTTGCCGGTGCTGCTGGTGGGGAACCTGGAGGAAGATTTTTTTCTCATTCGGGAGATCCTGGAGCGAAACCGGGGTGTTCTCCCGGCGGAATTGGACCACGCCTGCTCCCTGGAAGAAGCTAAGGCGATGTTGCAGCGAAGCCAGTACGGGCTGGTTCTGTTTGAAAATGAGACTGCGGACGCTGCCGCCACAAAGCTTCTCTCCGAGTTTCTGCACACCGGACGGACCATACCGTTCATCGTTCTGACCGAACACGCGGATGAGAAGGCGGTCGCTGAAATCATCCAGGCGGGTGCTTCGGATTGCGTGGAGAAATCACAGCTCAACGGAGCGAACCTGCTGCGCACGATCCGCTGCACGCTGAACTTGCACTCCACGCAGCAGCAGCGGCAATTTGCGGAAGAATCCCTGCGCAAGCTTTCCTGTGCGGTTGAGCAATCGGCCGATACCATCTTCATCACCAATAGTGAAGGCGTCATCGAATATGTAAATCCCGCGTTCGAAGCTCTGACCGGCTACTCCCGGCAGGAGGTTACAGGCCAGACCCAGAGCATTCTGAACTCCGGCCAGCAAGCACCAGCGCTTTACCGCGAGTTGTGGGAAACCATTCGAACCGGCGATGTGGGCCGCAGCATTACGGTAAACCGCAAGAAGAGCGGAGAGTTGTACTACGTCGACGAGAGTATCAGTCCGATAAAGGACGCCGACGGACGCGCCACACACTTTATCTCCAATGGCCGCGATCTCACGAAACAATTACATCTGGAGTCGCAGCTGCTTCAGGCAAAGAAAATGGACGCCATCGGCCGCCTTGCTGGCGGCGTCGCGCATGACTTCAATAACCTGTTGACCATCATCACCAGCTACTCTGAACTCGCATTGGACTGCGTAGTGCCGGGAAGCCTCGCCCAGACCCGCATCCAGGAGATTCTGTCGGCTGCCCGGCGCGCCGCCGATTTAACGCGGCAGTTGCTCGCCTTCAGCCGCAACCAACCGCAAGCTTTGCGTGTGGCTGAGCTCAACCCAGTGGTCAGTGGAATCGTCAAAACCCTGCACCGGCTCATCGGAGAAGACATAGAACTGACCTTTGCCCCCGGCGAGGGGCTGGGCAGAGTTCGTTTGGATCCGGTGCAGATCGAGCAAATTCTCATGAACCTGGCGGCCAACTCCCGCGATGCCATGCCGCAAGGAGGACGGTGCAGCCTCGAAACCTCGAACGTGAACCTCGACGAACAGTACGCTGGCCAGAAGAAAGCCATCATCCCCACCGGACACTATGCGGTCTTAACGATGACCGACACCGGTACCGGTATTCCTGCGGATCATCTGCCGCACATCTTCGAGCCTTTCTACACCACCAAGCCCTTTGGCAAGGGCACCGGACTTGGGCTGGCGACGGTCTATGGCATCGTCAAACAGAATCATGGATTCGTCTGGGCTTACAGCGAAGGTGGAATGGGTACGGTCTTCAAAATCTATTTGCCCTGCGTACCGGATCGGGTAGCCGCAATCGAGCCGTCAGACGTCGGAGAGGAGGCCGTGCTTCGTGGCACGGAAACTCTGCTGCTGGTCGAAGATGAGGACGCCCTGCGTCGAGCCGCTGCCGAATTTCTCAGTCTTCGCGGTTACTCGGTGCTGGAAGCGAAAGATGGGCTGGATGCGATGTCGGTCGCGAAGAATCACACGTCGACGATTCATCTCGCTGTCACGGACGTCGTCATGCCCCACATCAGTGGCGGCCAACTGGCTAACGAACTGGTCTTGCTTCGACCGGAGACGAGAGTGCTATTCGTCTCCGGCTATGCCGGGCAAACGGTGCTGGACCACAATGTGGTCGATGTCGAAAACAACTTCCTCCAGAAACCGTTCACGTTGAAGCAACTGGCCAGTAAAGTACGGGCAGTCCTTGATCATCACGGCAACAGCGTCCCCCTGTTGGCTGGAGCGATTGAGCATCCTGTGAGTGTTACGGCGCCATCCGGGTGAGTTTGCCCTTCTTCAACTTGAACCGGTCTCCGCGCCAGGTCACGGTGTGGCCGCCAAGGCTGCCAATCCAGACCACGACCGCAACCAAATCCCGAAGCGGAATCAGCCACGCTTGCTTGAGAACCTGACGATCTCCGAGAACGCTCCAGCCCACAATCACTCCAACCGCGAGGCGGATGAGCAGCATGAAAACCAGAACGCCGCAGGCCCAGGGCGCTCCTCCGCTGGCGGCCACAGCCAGCAGTGCCCATAGCAGCCCGAACGTGAAAACCAGACCGAAGTAACCGCCGGCTCGCGCGTCCCGGACTCCGCGGGCCCAGCGCAGCTGATGCGCAAAGAATTCCCGCACGCGATAAGAAGGAAGGTACGTCTCGACCACAACCTCCGAGAGCTTCACAGCTAACCCGAGGCCAGCAATGCGCTTTCCCAGTTCGTAGTCGTCAGCAAGATAGTCCACGAATGAAGCGAACCCTCCGATCTTCTCCAAGTCGGCTCGGCGGAATGCCAGCGTGGAACCCAGTCCGAAACGAATGCCTCTTTCGACCTGACGCGCCGCCAGCACACTCGCGCAAAAGTCCGTGCTGATGCCTAAAGCCTCCAGCCGCGAGCCCAGCGTCGCGCCAGCCACTCCGCGGTAAAGGCAAGTGACCAGTCCCACTCGCGAATCGGCCAAGGAAGCAGTCACGCGCCGCAGATAGTCGGGTTCCACACGAATATCGCTGTCGTTGACGATCAGGTGGTCGTAGCGCGCTTCCCCCAACATCTGAGCCAAATTGCTGACCTTCACATTTGCGCCCAAAATCTGCGGACTCACCACCAGCTGAATTCTGCGGACCGGAAATTCGCGCTGCAATTCCTTCACGCTGTCGATCGCAGGATCGTTGGGGTCGTTCACGCCAAAGATGATTTCGTACTC
The DNA here is from genome assembly GCA_003165855.1 of Acidobacteriaceae bacterium. Classification (GTDB taxonomy): domain Bacteria; phylum Acidobacteriota; class Terriglobia; order Terriglobales; family Acidobacteriaceae; genus Sulfotelmatobacter. The sequence continues at coordinate 7,036 of PMXH01000441.1, forward strand.
CGGATAATCCTGCAGGCAGTGACTGCGAAAGCTCTCATAGATTTCAGGATCGGTCCCTTTGAGCGGCTTCAGAATCGAAATCGGCGGCAGGGCTTGCACGCCCTCGCCCGCCGCTTTCTGCTCGCGCAGAAACTTTGCCGCGCCCCAAAGACAGAGGAGGTAATAGAGCACGCTGGAAACAACACCACAGACGGCAGTGATTTGGATGACCCGGCTGATTTGAGGAATCATGCGCGAGGAGCTAGGTCGACGGAGACCCGCCTTGCATCGATGAAGCCCGCTATTCCATAGCAGGGGCCCATCGTCAGGTGGAAAACATCATCCCGTTTCTCCAGATCCAGACCCGAGATTACATTCTGACAACTAAAGTCGGCAAGCTCGAGGTCGGTGATGTCTTCCAGGGTAAATGTGACGATCGCGGGTTTATACGCCGTCATGATGCGGATCCACGAAGGCCCAGAACGGTCGAGGTGGAGCTCCAGAACTTCTCCGTCATGGAAAGAAGGCTCACCCGCAAACCACCGCAGGAGTTTGTCGGCGCCGGGGATGTCTGGAAAGGAATCCATTTTTCACTCGTAACGCAGCGCCTCAATCGGATCCAGATTCGCCGCCTTCCATGCGGGATAGATGCCGAAAACAAGCCCAATTCCCGCCGCGGAAATCAGAGCGAAGATCGTCCAGAACATCGACATGCGGGCGGGAAGCGAGGGCCAGAACTCGGGAATAATCCAGACAATAATCGCGCCCAGCAGAATCCCGATCAAGCCGCCAACCGCCGTCAGAATGATTGCCTCCAAAGTGAATTGCAAGAGAATGTCCCGCTTGCGCGCGCCGATCGCTTTGCGAACCCCGATTTCCCGCGTCCGCTCGGTGACACTGACCAGCATAATGTTCATCACGCCCACGCCGCCGACAATCAATCCCACGCTGGAAATCGCGAACATCCCCACAAACAGCATGCCGGTGAGCTGATTCCACACATCCGAGATCGAGTCCGAGGTAAAGACCGCAAAATTATCCGGCTTGTCAGACGGAACTTTTCGTCTCCGCCTTAGCAACTCACGGATTTCGTCGATGGCCTTCGGCATGTCATCATGCGACGTGGCTTTGACGCTGATCCAATGCTGTTTCAACTCCGGGTGCAATTTCCTCAGCGTGCTTAGGGGAAAGAGTACCTTGTTATCTTCGGGATTCTTCCCGCCGCCAAAAACCGATTTGACTTGCTTGGCCACTCCAATCACGGTGAAGAGCTGGCCCTCGATGTTGACCTCTTTGCCCAGCGGACTCTGATTGCCAAACAATTCTTCGGCAGTATCCGACCCCAGCAGCACAACCGGGGATCGATGTTCTTCATCCACTTCACCGAACCAGCGGCCGGACGCGATCTGCAGGTCGAATACTTCTTTGGCCGAAGCCTGATCGCCCTCGAGGATTGTATTCTTCACTTTCTTGTCGCCGTATTTGACGGCGAACGTGCCCACCCCGAGTTCCGGCCGGAAATAACGGATGCCGGCTGTGACCGCCTTCACGTGTGGCAAGTCGCGAATTGCGAGAGCGTCATCGTAGGTGAGTTCTTTGCGCGTGCGCATCTCCTCGGTGGGACGCCCGAAGGTAAACGGCTCGATGTGAAACGCAAAAATAACATTCGAGCCGATGCTGGCGACCATGTCGCGGACATTGTCGTCCAGGCCGCGCCCGATGGAAGAAACGCCGATCACCATGGCGATGCCAATCACGATTCCCAGCACGGTCAGGGACGAACGCATCTTGTTGCCGCGAATGGTATCCGTGGCCATGTGAACGATCTCGCCGAATTCATCTTTGTGAATCATGAGAAATTGAGTAATTTGGCAATTTTGTAATTGGGTAATTTAACCCCGCAACGCTTCAACTAGGAATGAGGTCCTTAACTTACAAAATTACCCGATTACAAAATCACAAATTCTTTCCTTACGTTTCAAACCGCAGCGCCACAATGGGATCCAGCTTCGCGGCTTTGCGCGCGGGATAGACTCCGAAGAATACCCCCACGCCGGCTGACACAATCAGTCCCGCCGCCACCGCCCAGAGTTTAATCGACGACGGCATCCCGATCAGCAGAGTAACCGTCTCTGCGACAACCACTCCCAAAAGCACGCCCAGGGCGCCGCCGGTCAGCGCCAGAGTAACGGACTCGATCAAAAACTGCAGCAGCACATCCTCGCGCCGCGCGCCCAGGGCTTTTCGAATGCCGATCTCGCGCGTGCGCTCGGTCACCGAGACCAGCATAATGTTCATGATCACAATGCCGCCGACCACCAGGGAGATGGCGGCAATGCCAATGGTAGCGATAAAGAAAGTCTGGCTGAAGTCGGTCCAGATGCCGAGCAGGCTGGCATTGGTCTCAATATCAAAACTGTCGGTGCCACCGGGAGAGTCGTGCCTCTTGGCGCGCAGCGCGGCCCGTGCCTCGTCAACTGCTTCGTCCAGTGGCACGCCGGCACTCTCCGCTTTTCCTGAGATCCGAATGCTGTTGTTATGGACGCCATACTGCTTAAGAAACGTTGTGATGGGAATCATCACATAGTTGTCGGCGCTCTGCCCCAGGGTGGTGCCTTTCTTCGCCCCCACACCGATTACCTGATAAGTCCAGCCGTCGAGGCGGATTTCCCTGCCGATTGGATCCGTGCCTGCCATCAGGTGCTCGACGATGTCTGTGCCGACGACCGCAACCGGCGACCGGTTATTCAGGTCCGTCTCGTTGACCATGCGCCCGGCGCTGAGGTCCGTGTCGTAAATGGGAGCCATCGACGGCGTAATCCCGCGCACCGACGTATCACTGATCGATTGCTCGGCGTACTTCACGTGACCGCTTTCGTTACGGACGACCGCACCGATGTACTCACAATGCCGGCAGGCCTCCGCGACCGCCTGGTAATCCTCCATGGTCAGGTCTTTTCGCTTCTCGCCTTCGAGGTAGTGGTCAACGTTGGTAACCGCGGGCGAGACCTTGAAGATAATAAAAACGTCGGCGCCGAGGTTGAAGACCTTCTGCGCCACGTAATCGTTGACCCCAGATACGAACGTGACCACCGCGATCACGGCCGCCACTCCAATCACCACGCCGAGCAGCGTCAGCACCGAGCGCAGCTTGTTCACCCACAGCGACTGCAGTGCGATTCGGATGGCTTCGGCGATGTTCAAGAACGGACCTCGGGCCTCGGGCCTCGGACTTCGGACCTCAGACCCCTGACCGCAGGCCTGAGTCGCTAGACCAGTCTACCAGCGTAGCGCTGCCACCAAGCAGGTCCGACGTCCGAGGTCCGAGGTCCGAAGTCTGCTCTGGCATATAATGATCAAGTTGGCAGCTGGACCGGACGGTCGCTTCCTGTGTTTTCGAACGCGGGGAGAGGAAAGTCCGAACTCCGCAGAGCAGTGTGCCGGATAACGTCCGGGAGGCCGGGTTTAAGCCCGTCCGACGGAAAGTGCCACAGAAAACATACCGCCCAAGTCTTCACCGACGAGGGTAAGGGTGAAAAGGTGCGGTAAGAGCGCACCGCCGCGGCAGTAATGCAGCGGGCAGGGCAAACCACACACGGAGCAAGACCAAATAGGGAGGAAGCCCGGGACTTCGGTTTCGGACACGTGCCGGCTCGGTGCGTCAAACCTTCGGGTAGGTCGCTAGAGCC
>PMXH01000250.1 GCA_003165855.1 Acidobacteriaceae bacterium
GACATTCCTTTTTATAGAACGTTCTTGCACGATGAAAACGGAGGGCTGCCGAGGGAAGGGAACTCGGTGCGACGGATTACGCTGACCTGCCCATAGGGTCTGCGAGCCGGGCAACGGTACGGCGCAGAATGGAAGCAGACGAAAGATCGAGGGAACGCAATCATGACGACGTTCAGAAGAGGTTCACGCATTCCGGTGGTGGTGCTCGCTATGGCCAGTCGTCTCGTGATCGGTGGGTTGGTTGGAGGCGAGATGGTGAGGGCTCAGCAGAGCCCGCAGGCAAGCAGCGGGACCTCCAACGTTCATTCTGACGGGTCCAAGCCACAGGACTTGCGGCTCAGGTCACTGGGCGCGGCGCCGAACCATGGCGCTCCGGCCACGGCTAGCGATAAGAGCTACCACGGCAGTGTTGGTCCTTACCTACCGTTGAATGTTCTGTGGCGCATTCGAACCGGCGGAGGAGATCGAACGATCACGGCTGACGCCACGGAGCGCGATAGCTATCCGCTCGATGGCGCGATCTTCTATGTGGCCATGAAGGATCATCCGGCGCTGGGCACGCTCCCGCTGTATCGCCTATTCAATGGCGGCGACCACATGGTGTCACTCGATCCACACGAAGGCGCGGCCCAGGGCTACCATGTCGAGGAGATACTGGGATACCCATTCGTCGCGCAGCAGCCGGGAACGTCGGAGTTGATCCGGACGTACAATCCGTCGAGTGGGCATCATTCGCTGAGAAATTCCACTGGGCTCGAAACGGAACAAGGATACGTTGACCAACCGCTGGGCGTTTACGGCTATCCGCGATACTACAGCCAGAGCACCGAACTGCTCAGCCTCAGTGGAGGCGNNCGACATAACGGTGGACTCCAACGAGGTGACTGGCGGCTCGCTCTGGCATTGGACGTGGAACGGAGTTCAGGTCATCAACAATTGGGATTATGGCCGTCAAATTCAAACAGACATTTTTCCTCTCGATTATGCGAATCCGACGGAGGCAGGCGACACATGGAGTAATGACCCGAGGCCGGCTGTGAACCGTGGATCGCCTATAGGGCTGGCCGAGAACCACGGGCTCACGCAAAGAACGCGATCCATCACACTCGAATATGATCCTGACGGCACGCAGCAATGCTATTACGAGGCGCCGGTGGGGCCATGTCCTGGGTTCGGCGGCGGACCGAACAATCCAGTAGTGTGGCGCGATGTAATGCTGGGCAAAGATGTGACACTCAATTTCAAGGGCCTGGGTCCGGTAGCGCTTTATTCTACATTCATGCAGGTTCCCAAAGCGCTTGCCTCCGGCACCGGACGGGAAATCCCGGTAATTTATGCGCGCGCCAGCTTCTACCGGATGTTTACTTATGACGCGCAAGCGGCTCAACTTCAGGAGAACCCGTGCTCTAACGGATCTGTTGCGATCTCTCCCAACTATGGTGGGGTGATCGCGACGACTGGAGACGAGAGTACAGCTATTGGAATTTATGCGGTCAAGACCACGCAGGGGGGATCGGTCGACTACCTGGTTCTCAACTTCACTTGGAATTGTCCCGGACCGCCGACGGACACGGGTGAGTTCGATTCCGACACCATGATCGTCGACTCGGTGCGATACACCGGTTATCCGGCAGGCCCCACCGTGACCAATACCTACCTGATCAGCGGAACGCTGAAGAGTGTGGTGGAGAAGATGGACGCGCTGTATAGGCTGCGGGATTCGATTCCGCGGTAACTGTTGAGAGCTTTGTGCCAGCGGCGCGGATCGCTCAAACGCTACAATACTTTCATGCCAAAACCGAGCCGCTATACGCCTGAGCATGCTGCCGCCGGGCTGGATGCCAAATTTCCTGAGATCGAGACGTGGCCGAACCAGTTTCCTGGATACGAGATCGTGATTGATGATCCGGAGTTCACTTCGGTGTGTCCGAAGACGGGCCTGCCGGACTTTGGCGTGATCACGCTGCGTTACCAGCCGGATAAAGTTTGCCTGGAACTGAAGTCGTACAAAGAGTATCTGCATTTCTACCGCAACCTGGGGATTTTTCAGGANNCCGGTGTGGGCCGAGGTGAAGGGGGACTTCCGTCCGCGGGGAGGGATCTCGACGACGGTGGTGGCGAGATGGCCGCGGGGGAAGAAACTGTAGATGCGGTGTGTGCGGTGCATGAAGAAGCGAGCCAAACGCGCAATGATTGCGTCGCAAGAGCGGTGGCCGGAATGACGGTCAGACTACCGCTTGGGGCGAGTGCGGCGGGACGTGCCAAACATTCTTGGATCGTAACGCAGCGGATCGAGGGCAAACACAACGATCTTGGAGAAGCTGGCATGCGCTGGATTGAGCAGCCAGTTGTTTTCATGCGGGGCGAGAGCCGAGGGGACGATCAAAATACAGCTCTCGGCCTTGCGGACGAAGTCGTCTCCGATGCGGGCGAGTTCCGCTGATGCGGGGGATCGGCGCCACTGGATGGGAAGGTCATCGGCTGAGATGGTCTGCCTTGGCAGGCTATCTGGGATTTCCGCTGTGGCTAGAACCAGACCCGCGGGCGAGTCGTCGGCGTCGAGATGGACGAAGTATTCCAGCATGGCGAGGGACTGATGTTCGGAAGTGTAGGAGAGGCGGGTGCCAACGCTCGACCAGCGGCCGCCATAGCGATAGGCACCCTCGCCGTCGAAGGGAGCGCGAGCAAAGGGCTTGCGCAGCACGCGATGGACCTTGGTCATAGAATCCGGGTCAACTGATTCCGCCGTAGGCGATGCGTCCCAGCACGTTCTCGACCTGGCGCGCGCCCAATTCCGTGTCCATGGTACTGATGGGAGCAGCACCGCCCAGCGCGCGATTGGAGCGCTTCAGCCAGCGTGCCGCACTCATGCGGTCGCCGAGACTCTGTTGTGCGAGGGCGACGATGCGGGCGAGGCGGTAAAGGCGATCGGATTCGAAGCGCGCCAGCCGGCCGCTGCGGCGCCTGCGCTGCAGGCTGCGGGGCGAGAGGTCGAGGGCGTCGGCTAACTCCTGAAGGGTGAGTCCGGAGGCGCGCATTAACTCTTCGACCACGGCGGGAGGGAATCCGTCGCGGATGGCCTGGCAGAGGTCGCGCTGGCTGGCGAGGGTTCTTCCCAGAACGCTGCGACCGCCAAGTTCCTTCACCACGGCGCGCAGTTCGTTTACCATTTGTCGTCTATTATAGCGACAAATGTCGCCGTGGTCAAACATCTCATGAGTGCCGCCGTTGGCGGAGTGCCCTCATGTTATATTCGCTCGACCCGTGACCTCTCCGAAACTTTATCCGCGCACAGCGCTGGCTCTGTTGACGGCGCTGAACCTGCTGAACTATGTGGACCGCTCCGTGCTGTTTGCGGTGCAGCCGCTGGTGCAGAGCGAATTTCGGCTGAGTAACACGCAGGTTGGATATCTCACGAGCGCTTTCTTGTTGTTCTACATGGTCGCTGCGCCGTTTGTAGGGCCGCTGGCGGACCGCTATTCGCGCAAGAGAATCATTGCCGGAGGTGCGATCTTTTGGAGCGGGCTCACGCTGCTCACGGCGGTCACTCACACGTACACGGAACTGCTGATTCGGCACACGCTGGTCGGCATTGGCGAAGCGACGTTTGTGACCATCGCTCCCACGTTTGTTGCCGATCTGTTTCCGGAAGAGAAGCGCGGGCGGATTCTGGGCGTGTTTTATCTGGCGATTCCCGTGGGCACGGCCGCGGGATATCTGCTGGGAGGAAAGCTGAGCCCGCATTATGGTTGGAGATTTCCATTTTATATTGCGGCGGTTCCGGGATTCCTGATGGCGGTGGCTGTGTTGTTCCTGCATGAGCCGAAGCGGGGGCAGTTCGATCGGGAGAAAGAAACTCCGGAACGAGCGACCTTGTTTGGGTTAGCGCGCAATCCAGCGTTCTGGAGCTCGACCCTGGGAATGGCAATGATGACGTTTGCCCTGGGCGGCATACAAGTGTGGATGCCGACGTTCTTGTCGCGGGCACGCGGCTATTCGCTGGAGTCGGCGAACTTTATGTTCGGTATCATTATTGTGCTGGATGGAATCCTGGCTTCGCTGGCGGGAGGGTGGCTGGGCGATTATCTTCTGCCGCGCATGAAGGGGTCTTACTATTTTGTTTCGGCGGCGAGCATGGGGCTGGGCGTGCCGTTCATGATCGTGGCCTTGTTCACGCGCGGTCCGGTGATGATCCCGGCGATCGCGGTGGCGGCCTTTTTTCTTTTGCTGAATACGTCGCCGCTGAATGCGGCGGTGATCAATTCAGTAGGGGCGCACATTCGCGCCACGGCGCTGGCCGTGAACATCTTTGTTTTCCACTTGCTGGGGGACGTGCCTTCACCGACGTTGATGGGCTATGTGGCGGATAAACGGTCGCTGCAATCCGCCTTCATTCTGCCGGTTATCGCCATGATGGCTTCCTCTGCGATACTGTTTTACGGGATGAGGTTTGCGCCGTTGGTTCCAATTGGAGAGGCGGAGTTGGGAACGACTGAGGCAGGGAAAACCTAGGCGAGGATGCATTACTTTCACTGGATTGCAGGGACGATTCTCGCACTGGCGTGGTTTTCTCGCATCGTCGATGCGGCGATCGGCATGCCGAGCGTGACCGATGTTTCCAAGCCGGAATGGGACCGCAATCCGGCCGGGGCGGCGGGCAATCTTGCTTCCGGCAACCCACTGGTGTCGATCATTGTGCCGGCGCGGAACGAAGAGAAGGACATCGAGCAATCGCTGACTCGCCTGCTCGAACTCGACTACGACAATTACGAAGTGATCGCAGTGAATGACCGCTCCACCGATCGCACCGGAGAGATCATGGAGAGTGTGGCAGTTCGTCCCGCCGCACATGGGCGGCTGCGCGTGCTTCATCACCGGGAATTGCCGGCGGGATGGTTGGGGAAGACGCATGCCATGTGGACGGCNNTGTTTCCGCAGATGATCATGAAGCGGCCGGGCGAATACATGATGATCGCGTTCTTTCAGACCATGTTTGTGTTCGGGCATCGGCCGTGGAAGGTGGCCGATCCGAAGACGAAAGATCACATGGGCGTGGGCGCCTTCAATCTGGTTCGCCGGAGCGTGTATGAAGCGGTGGGAACCTATGAAGCCTTGCGCATGGAAGTGCTGGATGACATGAAGCTGGGCAAAGTGGTGAAGAACGCCGGCTTCGCGCAGCGCAATGTTTTCGGCGGGGACTTGATTTCGATTCGCTGGGCGGATGGCGCGATGGGAGTGGTGAATAATCTGACCAAGAATTTCTTCGCGGTGTTGTCGTTCCAGTGGCCGCGAACTTTGATTGCGGCGTTTGGATTGGCATTCCTGAATCTGATGCCGTTTCTAGGGGTGTGGCTGGCGCATGGGTGGGAGCGATTGCCCTATGCGGTGGCGCTGGCGTCGATGTTCTTGATTTATCTGGGCATGTCGCGGCGGTCGGGGGTTCCAGCATATTATTTTGTGCTGCATCCCATCAGCACGGCGCTGTTTATCTACACCTTACTGCTCTCCATGTGCCATGCGTTGTGGAACGACGGGATTATCTGGCGCGGGACGAGGTATCCGCTGGAGCAGTTGAGGAAGGGGATGGTGTGAGGGAAAACGTCAAAGAGTGACGAACTGCCAGGCGAAGTCACGGAATTCGGCCAGCTTGCGGAAGTCGTTTTCGTTGGCGGTGATGACCCGAACGCCCATTCGGGCGGCGCTCATCGCGATCAGCGCGTCATTGGTAAGCCGTCCGCGTCCGATTTTCTCGTAGTCGTACTTGAGTGCCAGTCGCTGCAGTAATTTCCCAGCCTGAATCCAGTCATCGAGGTCGGGCAGCAGGATCTTCCCGGCATGGCCAAAGCGTTGTTCCAATTGCTCGACATACTCGCGATCCCGCGCGCCCGCCCCAGCGTAGAGTTCCTCCAGAACAACTGCGCTCAGCCACAGGACTGTGCCGGCAGCGATCCGTTCCAACCGTAGAAGGGCATCTGTTCCCCGCAGGGCGGCGACATAAATTGAGGAGTCGAGCAGAACATGCTCCATCTAGTCATCCAGCCCGCCGTAGACATCTTTGATCTTGGCGCCGCTCCTGAGAAAGCGGGCATTTGCTTCGTGAGCGAGGCGGTTACTCTGCTCTTCGGCGATTGCCAAGTCCAGCGCGCGCTCGATGGTTTCTGTTTCTGTTTTGGCGCGCAGGGCTTTTTGAGCGCGCTTGATCTTTACCGAATCCAGCCGAAAATGTTTATGGGAGCGTTCCCTCGGCGCGGCCATTCTTGAATAGCTCCTTAAATCGTGATTATAACATCGATGTACACATTGCAGCCATCCGTGTACATCACCTGTGGAACGAGGGGATCTGACGCGGGACGAGATACCCGCTGGAGGGGTTGCGGAAGGGGATGGTATGAGCGTTCATTGCGGCGGTTCGCCGCTTACGTCCGCCTCGTTGCCGTAGGTGGCGGTGGCGGCGGGGTCGCCGGGGCCGTTGGAGAGGAAGACGCCGTCCGGCTCGTGGCGCAGGATGTCCTCGGCGGTGGAGGAGGCGGGGACGACGATGACGCGGCAGCCGGCGGAGGCGAGCGAGCGCAGGATGTTGCGCTTGGCGCCGTAGTCGACCGCGACGACGGTTTTGATGGGTTCGGGGGTGGCGAAACCGTGTTCCCAGCTCCAGGTGCCGCCGGTCCATTCGTAGGATTGCAGGCAGGAGACTTCTGCGGCGAGGTCCAGGCCGTTGAGGCCGCTCCAGGCGGCGGCGGTGGCGGCGAGGGCGNNGATCTGCCCGGCGTAGGAGGGGTCTGTCAGGGTTTCCTGATAGCCGGTCATGCCGGTGTTGAAGCAGATCTCGGAGGGGGCGCTGATGCCGTGCGCGCCGAAGCCACGGCCCCAGAAGACGGTGCCGTCAGCCAGCACCAGGGCGGCGGTGGCGCCGGGCGGGGTGTCGCTTTCCACGGCGGTGCGGGGTAGGTCGTCCATGTTAAGGCCCGTGGCGGTGCAGATGGCCGGCCAATGGCGGGACGGGATGGCGCCGGAGGTGCGCCATTTACGGATGGCATCCGGCGAGACGCCTGTTAGAGTGGCGGCGGCATCCGCGCCGCCCAGAAGGTCGATGAGGTCTGCGATGGAAATTGACATGGAAATCTGCTACCGGATTTTTTGTCCGGCTTCAATGTGTTTTGGATGGGCTGGAAATTATTTCCGAGGGGGCGAAGATGAGTTTGCGTGAAGATATTACGGCCGCTGTGAAAAAGTCCATGCTGGCGCGCGATGCGGACCGGACCTCGGCGTTGCGGCTGATTCAGGCCAAGCTGAAGGATACCGATATTGCCGCGCGGCCAAAGGGCGTGACAGAGGTGCCGGATGACGAGATTTTTGCGATGATGCGCTCGATGATTAAGTCCCGCCGGGATTCGGTGGTGCTGTACCGCCAGGGTGGGCGCGAGGAGCTGGCCGCGAAGGAAGAGGCGGAGATTGCTGTTATTGAAGAATTTTTGCCGCAGACGCTGGGTGGCGAGGCTCTGATGGATGCGATTACCACCGCCATTGCCGAGACCGGGGCGAGCAGTGCCAAGGATATGGGCAAGGTGATTGGCGCGCTGAAGGCAAAGCATGGCGCGGCGCTGGATATGGGCGTGGTTTCCGCCGCCGTTAAGGCTGCGTTGGCCTAACGCATGGCGCTGCCCGCCAATTTTCTCGATGAGCTGCGGGCGCGGGTGCCGATTGCCGGGGTGATTGGGCGTACCGTGAAACTCACGCGCTCTGGGCGGGAGACCAAGGGGTGCTGCCCGTTCCATGGCGAGAAAACGCCGTCTTTCTATGTATATGACGACCATTTCCATTGTTTTGGCTGCGGCGAGCATGGGGATGTCATCACGTTTGTGATGAAATCCACGGGCGCTGGCTTCATGGAGGCGGTGGAGAGCCTGGCGCAGGAGGCTGGGCTGGAAGTGCCCAAGCCGAGCCCGCAGGCGGCGGCGGCCGAGCAGCGGCGGGCCAGTATTTCCGAGGTGCTGGAGGCGGCGGGAAAGGTTTTCCAGAAGTTTTTGTATGAGCCGCAGGGGAAGCCGGCGCTGGATTACCTGCGCGGGCGTGGCTTGAGCGATGAGACCATACGCAAATTCGGCCTGGGCTGGTCGGGCGAGGGGCGGGGCGTGCTGGCGGCGGCGTTGCGCGGGCAGGGGATAAAACCGGAGCAGCTGATTGAGGCCGGGTTGATGAAGCAGGGCGACCATGGCCCGGTGGATATGTTCTTCTCGCGGGTGATGTTCCCGATTACCGACCGGCGGGGCAGCCTGATCAGCTTTGGCGGGCGGATTATGGGCGATGGCCAGCCCAAGTACGTGAATGGGCCGGAGACGGCGGTGTTCTCCAAGCGGCGTTCGCTGTACGGGCTGAATTTGGCGCGGGACGCGGTGCGCAAGGGTGCGGCGCTGATTGTCGTTGAGGGCTATATGGATGTGATCGCCCTGGCGCAGGGCGGGTTTGGCGGGGCGGTGGCGCCGCTGGGGACGGCGCTGACCGAGGAGCATCTGGCAGAGATCTGGCGGCTGAGCCCGGAGCCGGTGATATGTTTTGACGGCGATGCGGCGGGCCGGCGGGCGGCGTTGAAGACGGTGGATTTGGCGCTGACGGCACTGGCGCCNNAGAAGGATGACCCGGATAGTCTGATCAAGCGGGAGGGGCCGGCGGCGTTCAAGGCGCGGTTGGATAGTGCTAAGCCGATTTCGGCTGCGCTGTACGACATGCTGGCCGAGGGCGGCGCGCGGACCACACCGGAGGCGCGGGCGGCGTTCCGGCAGCGGTTGATTGAGGTGGCGAACCGGATTCCGGACAAGAATCTGGCCGCGGAGTATCGCTCCATGCTGCTGGAACGGTTTTTTGCCGAGCGCCGGGGGAATAAGCCGGGGGCGCCGAAGAAGCCGGTGCCGTTTGTGCGCGATACCACCCCGCCGGATGGTGCGGGGGCGCAGAGCAAGCGCGGGCGGTTGATGCTGGCGATGCTGTTGAGCCATCCGGCGCTGATCCATGATGTGGAGGAGGCGTTTGCGCGGGTTGCCCTGCCGCCGGCCTACGCAAAGATAAGAGATGCGCTGCATAGTTTCGCTGCCGAGGCAAAAACCCTTGACACGGATAGCCTGTTCACCCACTTGAGCCACCTTGGGTTGGCCGAGGAGGCTAGGTTGATCGAGGCCCTTGCCGCCGAGGATTTCCGTCCTGAACCGGATGCAAGCCTGGCCCAGGTCGCGGAAACCTGGTGGAGTTGGTATATACTGATGGATTTCAGCATCGAGATGTTGCGCGCCCAACGTGACGAGCAGGAGCAGTTCTGGAAGGTGCATCAGGATGATGCGGCGGCCTGGAGCCGGCTTATTAAATATAACGAGCTGCTGCGGCAGGCGATGACCGGTGAGTACGGTGCGGCCGATCCCTAACTTACCGATCCCTGACTTAAATGAGGCAAGCTCCTTGCCTACATATCGAATAGTAAAATAATACAGCCCCGTATTTCCGGAGTATCGCCTGACCATGGCACTTAAGCCCGCGACCACCACCGCCGCCGAGAC
>PMXH01000123.1 GCA_003165855.1 Acidobacteriaceae bacterium
CGAGACCGAAGGCCACTCCAAGCGCGTGACCGCCTTCACCATGGCGATCGCGCGCGCCATGGGCTTGCCCCGCGAGCAGATCGATGTGATCGCCCGCGGCGCCTTCCTGCACGACATTGGCAAGATGGCGATCCCCGATCGCATTCTCCTCAAGCCGGGAAAGCTGGACGATGAGGAAAAGGTGATCATGCGGGAGCATTGCTACCACGGCTACCAGATGCTCCGGAGAATTCCGTTCCTCGCCGAAGTTTGCGAGATTGTTTACTCTCACCAGGAACACTTCGACGGTTCCGGCTATCCGCGCGGCCTGAAGGGCAACGAAATTCCCCTGGGGTCACGCATCTTCTCGGTCGCCGATACTCTGGATGCCATCATTTCCGACCGCCCCTATCGTCCGGCGAGAACTCTGGCCGCGGCCCGCAAGGAAATCCAGGATTGGGCGGGCCGCCAGTTCGATCCCGAAGTGGTCGAGGTGTTTCTAAAGATGCCCGATGATATCTTCGAGGATCTTCGCCGCGAGATTAACGCCCAGAGCTACCCGTTCAGCTATTCGACCAACGCCAAGGGTGCTTCGTAACGGCTTACGGCGTGGCCTTCGCGACTGCGATGCGACTCGCATCTACCGTGATGGAACGCTGAATCTCCATCTCGATCGACGTTCCCACGTCCAGCTTCACATCGTTGCCGCGCTTCAGCAGGGCCCACCCGATGCCTGCCGCGGCTCCCAGACCCGCTCCCACGCGAGCTCCGTTCAACCCGCCAGTGGCTAAGCCTCCTGCCGTGGCCCCGCCCATGGTTCCGTACACGCCACCTTTGGCCGCGTCTTCAATCTTTTTTCCGGTGTCGCTGTCCTGCTGAATCGTGCCTTCGGAATCCTTTACCGACTTGTTATCCGCCCCCGGCGTGTTCTCCACCGACGCGGGCAGCATCACGGTGTATCCGCTCGGATAAATCATGGAAGTGAAATGGATCAGGAGCTCGGCTCGCCCCTTCATCCGTCCGGCGCGCTCCACGTGGGTGATCTTGCCTTGAATATAGGACCCTGCCGGCACAATCACACGGCCGTCCACCACAAACGGAAACGCCGTTTCCGCATAAACCGCATCGCCTTCACGCGCATTCTTGGTGGAGATTGCCTGCTTCAGCGATAAAGGGATCTTGGCACCCGCTGGAATGGTAACGGCGTGAGGATCGACAGCCGCAACTGGCGCGGGCGTTGCCGCCACCGCTGCCGCTGGTGCGTCACTGGTAGCCGCGCTCTCCGGCTTCGGCGTCTCCGCCGTTTGCCCAAACGCCATTCCCGACAGCAGCAAGAAAGTCCACGCACCGCGCATGACAGACCTCCAGAATCGGCAATTCAGCCCGAGAATACCACGCTCAGCCGCTAGGATGCTGGCTTTCCCGCTCGGGGTTATCCCAGAAGCGGCGCCTGGCCGGGGAGGCTGACTGGGAAGAGAGAAAGACATCACTTCGACCAGAAAGGGTGGAGCGGGCCATGCCGCAGGATCTCGTCTACTTCATCCATTCCCGCGGAGTCCGCATAATTGGAACGCGGAGGAAGTGCAAACACGTACTTGCGGTTGCGTCCGAGTTCATTGGGAACAATCGTCGCCGCGTTGATCAAAAAATTGCCCTGAGCCACTGACTCCCACTGCGCGAGAGTGAAGACCATGATCGGAATATCTTGCCGCGGATTCTCCTTGGTCCAATCGGGATGTCGAATATAGATAAAGGGGCCGCGCTCAATGTCGCCTCTTGCCGTGTCGCTGCCTTCCCACTTATCGGTGACAATCTTGTAGCCCTTCCAGCTTTTCGGCAGGGAGAAGCTGAAACCGTACTGCGTGTTCTTGTATAAGATGGCCTCCGTGGAAGGCTCTGCGGGCGGTTTCTGTTGGGATTGCTGCCCGGACGTAGTTGAGGTGTCTTGCTGGGCGCTGGCGAGTGTCGGCGAGATAACGACCCAGGTCATCCATAGAGCGAGTATCTTAATTGCGCGCATCTTAAGCTCGAATTTCAGGGCGAACTGCATTCTTGCACCTGCTCTCACATAATCCAACGGAGATCACTTATAGATCAAGTATTTCTGCCGCAGCAACTGGAATTTCTCCAGCTCCTCCTGCCAATCCTGAGCAATCCGCCGCGGATCGCGTCCCGCCGTCAGCCCATCGTAGGCCGCCTGATTCACCAGCAACTCCGCCACGCGCTCCATCTTGAAATCAGCCGGATACAACGTTTTCAAAGCCGACGCGAGTTCAATCCCCAACTCCGGCGCGTCCAGAGCGTTCCGCTCCACCAGACTAATGTTGATTCCTTCACATTTCTGCCCGGCATGCACACTCGCGTTAGGCGTGAACGTCACCGGGACGAACCGCACTCCAGCAATCCCGCGGCCGTTCAAATATGCTGCCAGTTCCTTGCTCTTTATCCAAGGCGCCCCCACCAGTTCAAATGGAGTGTCCGTCCCGCGACCTACCGATACGTTCGTGCCTTCAATCAGCGCCACTCCGGGATACAACGCGGCTTCGGTCACGCTGCGCAAGTTCGGCGACGGATTGACCCATCCCAACCCCGTCGAATCAAACCAATCTCCGCGCTGCCAGCCTTCCATCGCAACCACAGTGAGCTTCGCGTCGATATTCCGTTCCGCGTTGAACATCTTCGCCAGCTCGCCCACGGTCATGCCATGCCGCACCGGCATCGTCCAGTAATTCGTGAAGCTCTCGTGTCCCGCATCCGATACCGGTCCCTGCACAAACGATCCCGTGATCGGATCCGGCCGGTCTAACACAATCAGTTCAATTCCCGCCTTCGCCGCGGCCTCCAGAAAGTATCCCAGCGTCGTCTCGTAAGTATAAAAGCGCGTGCCAGCGTCCTGAATATCGATCACCACGGCATCCAAGGACTTCATGACATCCGCCGCCGGACGCCGCGCGGCATCGGTTGCGCCATACACGCTATAGACCGGAACTCCGGTCGCTGCATCCTTCGAGTTGTTGATGTCGGTCGTATCCAGCGTTCCTGTAACGCCGTGCTCGGGACTGAAGATCGCATCGAGCGAAACTCCCGCAGCCCCTGCGAGCACATCAATCGTCCGCCGCCCGTCGGCATCCACTCCCGTCTGGTTGGTCACCAGCCCGATCTGCTTCTTGCGCCCGGCAACTTGCAGCACGTCGAAAGCATGCTCCTCCAGCACATCAATTCCATTCTTCACGCTGCCGTTGCGGACGCTCATGCGCCGCGCCGCGCTCTGCGCCTCGTTGTAACCGGTGATGCTTTCCCAGCGCAGAGACTCTTTTTCGGTGGTCGTCAGCGGCAGGGCCGCGGCCACGGCCGTCGCCACTTTTGAGCGCAGGGCAATCGCATTGCCCTTCCCCCGTGGATGCACCGCATTGGTGAGCAAAATGATGTAAGTCTGGGTCGTTGGATCGATCCACATCGATGTTCCGGTAAACCCTGTGTGCCCAAATCCTCCTACCGGCAGTAGATCGCCGCGATTTGACGAGAAGGGAGAATCGATGTCCCAGCCAAACCCGCGCAGCACCGGGGCCGACGGAGGCTGCTCCGGGCGCGTCATCTTCTCCACCGACAATGCCGACAGGATTCCTCCTCCGCCATTCAGCAGTGCCTGGGCAAATTTCGCCAAATCGTCGCCAGTCGAAAACAGCCCTGCCTGGCCCGCCACGCCGCCCATTCGCCGCGCCGTCGGATCATGCACTACGCCCCGCAGCATGTGCTCGTTCTCGTCATACTGCGTCGGAGCGGTCTTTCCGATCCACCCAGCCCGCAACGACAAGGGAGGCACAAAACGCGTATGCATCATCTTGAGCGGCACAAAAATGTGCCGCGTCGCGTACTCATCTAAGGTCTCGCCCGAAACCCGCTCCACCAGCGCGCCGAGGACAATAAAATTGATGTCGCTGTAGGCAAACTTCGAGCCCGGCGCGTCCTGCGGCGTCTCCGCAAACGCCATGCGGTAAGCCGTCTCTTTCCCTTCCCAGGCGGTCTTCAAATCCAGATCCGGCTCCAGCCCCGAGTAGTGCGTGAGCAACTGCCGCACCGTGATGTCTGCTTTCCCATTCTGCGCAAACTCCGGCAGATACTTCGCCACCGGATCGTTCAGCNNCAGCCGCCCCCGGCTGTCCAACCGGGCGCAGTGCGGTTGCCTCAGCTCCCTCAAGATGAGCGAGGCAACAAATCGCCATCACCAAGAGAAAACCAAGGACGGACAAACGTCCCCGCCACCGCGAGTTGGACAGATTAAGAAGGATGCTCTGACTCTACACAACCCCGGCAAGTGACTCAACAAACTCAAGTAAGGAGGTGCCACTTATGCCATATCATGGATGTCTTGATGACCGCATCAGACAACACATTAGGGCTGCTCGAAGCCTTTGAGCAGCAAGACGTCTTCGCCGCCGCCTTTTCCATCCTGCAGGAAGCCATAGCCGGGCAATCTTTCCCCGCCACTTCCATCGCCGTAACTCACAAAGGACGCCTCGTCGCCATCAAAGCTCTCGGACGCTTTACTTATGAACCCAACTCTCTAACAGTCGCTCCCGCGACGCTTTTCGATCTTGCCTCGGTCACCAAAGTTGTAGCGACGACACCCATGGCGATGCTCCTCTACGAACGCGGCTTGCTCGACCTCGACGCTCCCATCGCCGCCGTCGTTCCCGAATTCATCTCTGATGCCGGTAAAGATCCCCGACGCCGCGAAGTAACCCTGCGCATGCTCCTGGCGCACTCTTCCGGCCTGCCGGCGTATGAAAAGCTCTTTCTGAAAGCCCACACTCGCGGCCAAGTCCTGGAAGCCGTTTTCAGCACGCCGCTCACCGCCCCTCCTGGAACCCGAGCCGAATACAGCGACATCGGATTCATCCTCCTAGGCATCGCCCTCGAGCGTATGGCCGATGAATCCCTCGACCGCTTCTGCCAGCGCGAAGTCTTCGCCCCGCTGGGCATGACCGGCACAACGTTTAATCCTCCAATTGAAATTCGCGGGGACATTCCTCCGACGGTTGACGATCAAACCTTTCGGAGAAGAATCATCCAGGGCGAAGTTCAGGATGAGAACGCCAGCGTCCTCGGCGGCGTGGCCGCCCACGCTGGACTCTTCTCAACCGCCGCCGACCTGGCAAGATTCGCCCACGCCATGGTTAACGCCGGACGCCCTATCCTCCGCCCCGAAACCGTCGCTCTCTTCACCTGCCGCGAATCCACTCCCCCGGGCACATCCCGCGCCCTGGGCTGGGATACGCCTTCAGCCCCGTCGCAATCCGGGAAGCATTTTTCGCCGCAGTCGTACGGCCACCTCGGCTACACAGGGACTTCTCTCTGGATCGATCCCGTTCGCCAACTCTCGATCACTCTGCTGACCAACCGCACCTGGCCCGACTGCTCCAATCATGCGATCAAACTAATCCGCCCAAGATTTCACGACGCAGTCATTGAAGCGATCAGGGACCTTGCTTGAAGAACGCGTAGGAGCAGCGCTTTCGGCGCCGCGCAAAGCGGTTAGAATAAAAAAGCCCTCCCCAACCCGAAAGGCTCCCACTTGAAACGCAAGCCATCCACTCTCCGCCGCCTCCGCACTGAACAATCGAACGACGCTGCCAACGACCTCGACCACAAATCTTCCCTGGACATCGCCCGCCTGATCAACGCGGAAGACGCCAGCGTCGCCCTCGCCGTAACCCGCGCCCTGCCCCAGATCGCGCGTGCCATCGATCTCGTCGCGGCGGCTCTCCGCCGTCGAGGACGTCTGATCTACGTTGGCGCCGGAACCAGCGGCCGCATCGCCGCCCTCGATGCCGTCGAGTGCCCACCCACATTCAACACCGATCCCCGCTCGGTTCAGTTCATCATCGCCGGAGGCGCCAAAGCGCTCGCGTCCGCCTCCGAAATCAGCGAGGACAATTCCGCGGAAGGCCGCGATCAAATGGCGCGGCGCAAGCCCACCAAGCACGACGTGGTCCTGGGTATCGCTTCCAGCGGGCGCACTCCCTTCACCGTCGCCGCCGTCGCCGAGGCCCGCCAGCGCGGAGCCCGCACCATCGCGCTCACCTGCAACTCCAATTCTCCACTTGAACGCGCCGCCCATTTCGCCATCGTCACCCAGGTCGGTCCCGAAGTCCTGGCTGGATCGTCGCGCATGAAGGCGGGCACCGCCCACAAGATGGTTCTCAACATAATTTCCACCGCCGCTATGACTCGCCTGGGCTACGTCTACGGCAACCTCATGGTCAACGTCGCTCCCAAGAATGAGAAGCTGATCCAACGCGCCATCGGAATCCTCGAACGCGCCACCGGAGCCGATCAGAAATCCGCCCGCAGCACGCTGAAAGCCGCCAGCAATCGCACTCCCGTGGCTCTCGTGATGCTGGCGGCTGGCGTTACTCGCGCCCAGGCCCTGACCGCGCTGAAAAAATCGGACGGTCACGTGCGCCACGCGATCGCACTGGCGACCGCCAAGTAGCGCACGGGGAGTGGTCTCCATAGTCGTTCTTCGCCTTGGCTCGCGCTGCATTTTCTCGTGGCGTTGTTTGACCCCCCGGACACACTCATTTACCTTTGGAGTGGCGTCTCTGCTTCGCGTTGCGAAGGTCGCGGCGCGAGGCTTCTCCCCTTCATGGACAAAAAGCGCATTGTGGCCAGCGTGGTGGTGTTCCTCATCCTGGCCGTTCTGGTCTACCTGCAATATAGACATTGGCAAACCTTTGACTGGGGTACATTCTGGGCCCAAACCCATCACATCAAGAAGTTTCACGTGTTCCATGCCATTGCGCTGATTTATATCGGCTACGTCCTGCGGGCGCTGCGCTGGAAGATTTTCCTGAAGCCGGTGCGCCCCAAGGCGAAGATGAGGGATCTACTGTCGCCGACCATAGTCGGGTTTACCGGCCTGGCGCTGCTGGGGCGGGCGGGAGAGTTCATTCGACCGTATCTGATCGCGCGGCGGACCGATCTTCCGTTCTCTTCGCAGTTGGCGGTATGGGCGGTGGAACGCATCTTCGACCTGGGAGCGTTCACGGTGCTGATGGTGATGGCGATTTTTCTGCCCAGCGCACTGCCTGCGATTCCTCATCCGGAGTATTATTTGCGGTTCCGCGAAGGCGGCTTCTTTTTGATCGGGCTGGTGCTGGCGGCGACGGTGGGCGCAATTATCATCCGCCGTAGCGGAGAGCCGGTGGCGCGGTGGGTGGAAGAGAGGTTTGGGCATCTCTCCTCGAATTTCGGCCACAAGCTGGCGCAGAAAGTTCGAGATTTTGGCCAGGGGCTGGATACGATTCATGGGCCGATGTCGCTGCTGATGCTGAGTCTGGTTTCGGTCGGAATGTGGTACATCATCGCGCTGGCGTATCAGGAGGTAACGCATTCCTACGGCGTCGCCGCGCTGGAAATTCCGGTTTCCCAGATTTTGATTCTGATGGGAGCCAGCATGGTGGGTTCGATGCTGCAACTTCCGGCGGTGGGCGGCGGCTCGCAGATGGCAACCATCGCGGCCTTATCGAGTGTATTTGACGTGCCTCCGGAACTGGCCGCAAGTTGCGGGATTCTGCTATGGCTGGTCACCTTCGCCGCAGTCGTGCCTCTGGGCTTGGCCTTGGCGCACCACGAGAGACTGTCGCTGCGAAAGTTGTCGGAGGAAAGTCATCGGGCGGAAGAAGGCGAGATCGGTGGACCGCCGGCGTGAGTTTTGAATTCCCATCTATTACGTAGGTACAGGCTACGAGTTTGGCTTCGATTCGCCTGTTACAATTTTCAGTTGAAAGAAAAAAGCAGGTTCCTCCTGCCTCGCTCCGCTCAGGCGTCGGAATGACAAGGGGTTGAGGTGCTTCGCTCGGGCGTCGGAAATGATCAGGGTCTGAGTTTGGTTGGAAAGACATCAGCGCCATGAAATGTCCCTTTTGCGGATTTGCGAATGACAAGGTTGTCGACTCGCGGGAGAGCAAGGAAGCGGAATCGATCCGGCGGCGGCGCGAGTGTCTGAAGTGCGGCAAGCGCTTCACCACTTACGAGCGCATCGACGAAATCCCTTACATGGTCGTGAAGAAGGACGGACGGCGGGAGAAGTTTGACCGGCAGAAAGTCCTGAACGGGCTGCTGCGGGCGTGCGAGAAGCGGCCGGTGCCGATCAGCAAGTTGGAACAGATTGTGAACGAGGCGGAATCGTTCGTCATCGAATCGCAGGAGCGCGAGCGCAAAACGAGCGAACTCGGCGAGCTCATCATGAACCGGCTGCGGCGCTACGACAAAGTCGCTTATGTGCGTTTTGCCTCGGTCTATCTGGATTTCAAGGACGTGAACGAGTTCATGAATGAACTGCGGGATTTGGTAAAAGCGAAGGAAGCCGGGGAAGTGCGGGTAAAAAAAAGTGGTCAGTGACCAGTGGTCAGTGGCNNCTGGCCGCTGAGGTGCAGTCATGAGTCATAAAGTGACGCTGATACCGGGGGATGGGATTGGGCCGGAGGTGACGCAGGCCACAGTGCGCATTCTGGAAGCGTCCGGCGTGAAATTTGAATGGGAGTCTTTCCAGGTCGGGACAGATGCCTTCGAGAAGTACGGCGAATACATTCCGAAAGAAGTGATTGAATCCATCGAGCGCACTCACGTTGGGTTGAAGGGACCGGTGACGACGCCGGTGGGCGGCGGTTTTTCCAGCATCAACGTTGCCTTGCGCCGGAAGTTTGAGCTGTATGCGAACTTCCGCCCGATCCGGAATCTGCCGCATATTCCCACGCGTTATCCCGATGTGGATCTCATCATCGTGCGCGAGAATACCGAGAGTCTGTATTCCGGACTGGAGCACGAGGTGGTACCCGGAGTGGTGGAAAGCTTGAAGATCATCACCGAGAAGGCTTCGACCCGCATTGCGAAATTCGCCTTTGAATATGCCCGCAAGAACCAGCGAAAGAAAATCCACGCTATTCACAAAGCGAACATCATGAAGCTATCGGACGGATTATTCCTGCGCTGCTGCCGCGACGTGGCCAAGGGATATCCGGAAATCACCTACGGTGAGCACATCGTCGATAACACGTGCATGCAGCTGGTGATGAATCCATATCAGTACGACATGCTGGTGATGGAAAACCTGTACGGCGACATTCTTTCGGACTTGTGCGCCGCGTTTGTCGGCGGCCTGGGATTTGTACCCAGCGCAAACCTGGGCGACCACTGCGCCATTTTCGAGGCGGTTCACGGGTCGGCTCCCGATATCGCGGGAAAGAATCTGGCGAATCCAACCGCGCTCTTGCGGTCTTCGCTGCTGATGCTCAGACATCTGGGCGAGTTCGACGCGTCTACGCTGATTCGCAATGCCCTGGAGAAGGTGTACCGGCATCCCGAAAAGCTGACGAAAGACATCGGCGGTCAGGCAGGAACGTCGGAGTTCGCGGATGCGGTGATCGAGGAAATGGACAAGGCAAAGGCCGCGCCCGCAGCCGCTCTCTAGAGACGGTTTCAATCTTTTTACAATTCTTCGACAGGTTGCTCGATTCCGCCATTGACTCTCGCCCCAGATGGGAGTAGATTCGCCCGTTCTGGGGAATCTGGGGGATGACGCGCACATCACGGCGTGTGGGGGTGATTCTGTTTCAGCTCGGCGGGCCTGACACGCTGGCTGCGATAGAGCCTTTCCTTTATAACCTCTTCTGCGATCCCGATATTATTGACTTCCCTTTTGCCCGCCTCGGTCGTAAGCCCTTGGCTAAGCTGATTTCGACCACCCGCGCCCGTAAAGTGCAGCACCACTACGCCACGATTGGCGGGGGCTCGCCCATCCGGCGCTTCACCGAGCGACAGGCCCGGGCTCTGGAGATAGAACTCGCAAGTCACGGTCGGGAGGTGAGATCTTTTGTGGCCATGCGCTACTGGCATCCCTTCACCCGCGAAGCCATCGCACAGCTCGAGGCGGCGCAATGCGACGAAATCGTGTTGCTCCCCTTGTACCCGCAGTACTCGTCCACCACCACGGGCAGCAGCCTCAACGAATGGCAGCGGCTGTTCCGCAGCGACGTTCCCGTGCGCGCCGTAACAAGTTTCTACCGGCATCCCGCTTATCTGGACGCGGTGATCGAAAGAGTTGAACAGGCCCTGGCGCGATTTCCGCTGCCCCAGCGAGCCGAAATTGTTTTCAGCGCGCATAGCGTGCCCATGTCCGTGATTGCGAAGGGGGATCCTTACCAGCGGCAGATTGAGGAAACCGTGCGTCTCCTGATGGAGCGCGCCGGATGGCCGAACCGTCACCGGCTCTGCTACCAGAGCAAAGTGGGAGCGAGCAAGTGGCTGCAGCCGTCCTTGCACCGAACTCTGCATGATCTGGCCGCCGAGAAGAAACGGGAAGTGTGTATCGTCCCGGTGGCGTTTGTTTCCGACCACGTAGAAACGCTGGGCGAGATTGATCACGAAGCGCGCGAGGAGGCTCGGCGGCTGGGCATCACGCAGTTCGAAATGAGCGCGGGCTTGAACGATTCTCCGAAATTTATCTCGGCTCTGAGGGAGTTGGTGCTGGAAGCGCTCGGCGAAGAAGAGGATTCCTGCACAGGGATTCAGGCGACCGGCAGACAATTGACAACTCCAGGTTTGTTGGCAGCCGCAGGCGATTAGGACCGAACTAATAGAGCAGGAGGGTACCCATGACGGTTCCCGGAAGCGAACAACCGAACCCGAGTCCGAATCCAGATGCGGCTAAGCCCGCAGCGGGTGCGGTGGATGCCACGAAGTATGTGGGCACACCGGCGGTTGGAACCTCAAAGGCAGCGGCGGCTGGTGGACTTTCTTCAACCGGTCCTTCGAACACCGAGATCGACCAGCGGCGCCGGCGGCTGGTATGGGTCGCTGTGACGGCATTCCTGACCGCATGGTTCCTCGCCTTCTTCCGATTCTTTCTTCCCCGTACTCTGTTCGAACCCAACACGGTTTTCAAGATCGGCTATCCCTCGGAGTTCGCGCTGGGGGTCGATACCAAGTTTCAGCAAAAGTTCCGGATCTGGGTCGACCGCACGCCTGACCGCGTGTTCGTGATTTATGCGCGCTGCACTCACTTGGGCTGCACACCGGACTGGAAACCGAGCGAGAACAAGTTCAAGTGTCCATGCCACGGCAGCGGCTATGACAGCGAGGGCATTAACTTCGAAGGCCCGGCGCCGCGCCCCATGGATCGCGCCCACGTCGAACTGGCGCCTGACGGGCAGATTATTGTGGATACTTCCCGCCTGTATCAGTGGCCGAAGGGACAGCCCAGCAAATTTAACGATCCGGGAGCTTTCTTAACCGGAGTGTAAGAAACATTGATTCAATGACTCATTGAGTCAATTCGAAGGTTTCGAGGCAATCATGGCTGACGAAAATATCCCGAACGGCAAGAACGGCAAAGTGGGCTTGGTCGACCGCGTCAAAGAAGATATTCAGGCGCTGAAGGTCGATATCCCCGCCAAGGCGAAGGAACAGATCGAAGGGCTGAAGGATCCGACCAAGACTCAGGTCTACACTTCGATCTTTCGGCACAAGCACGACGACACGCCGCGCAACCGTGCTCTGGGCGTGCTCTCCAACGTGTTCCTGCATTTACATCCGGCGAAGATCAATCGCGATGCGGTGCGTTACAGCTACACCTGGGGTATGGGCGGGATTACGTTCTTTCTGTTCATCATCCTCACCTACACCGGCGTGCTGCTGATGTTCTACTACCACCCGAGCAAGGTGCAGGCATTTCGCGACGTGCTTTATCTGGAGCACGACGTCCCTTTCGGCAAAATTCTGCGCAACATGCACCGCTGGGCCGCCCACCTGATGGTGATCGGCGTATGGCTGCACATGTTCCGCGTGTTCCTTACGGGATCGTATAAGAAGCCCCGCGAGTTCAACTGGAACATTGGCGTGCTGCTTCTGGTGTTCACTTTATTGCTCTCGTTCACGGGGTATCTGCTGCCCGACGATCAACTTGGATTCTGGGCCGTGACCGTGGGCACGAACATGGCGCGAGCCACGCCGCTGCTGGGGCATGAAGGGCCGTTCGGATCGATGCTGGGCATGACGCCATACAACGATGTGCGCTTCGGTCTTCTCGGCGGATCGATCGTGGATGCGAATGCTCTGTTGCGGTCGTATATCTGGCACTGCATTGGCATTCCGATTGTCGCTTCGATCCTGATGATCGTGCACTTCTGGCGGGTACGGAAAGACGGCGGCATCTCAGGTCCGGCGCCGGTGATGCTGGAAGCTGAAGCGGATAAACCACGGAGAGGACCGAAGGCGGCGGGAGAGTGAGCGACAAAGTCAGAATGAAGAAGTAAGAATGCAGAAGTAAAACGAACCCACTTCTTCATTTTGATTTCTGACTTCTGCATTATCGAATTTAGCCACGGTATTCGAGGCGAGAGAAATCTTATGGACTGGCGACAACTTTGGGAGATTTGTTCGGCTCCGGATAACGTGCCGATCGTGGGCCTGATCCCGCTGTTGGCCTTCTACATTTATCTGGCCTGGAGGCAGGCGCACGCCAACGATCAGTTAATCGAACAACTGGAAGGCGATGCCGCCCTCGCCAAGACGCATCACCGCAAGACTTGGCCCTTCAAGCCGGGCTGGCAAAAGGAAGTACACGTCTGGCCGTTTCTGCTGCGCATAGAATTTCTCGCCGCCATCATCGTCACCATCATTCTGATGGTCTGGTCGATCACGCTGAACGCGCCGCTCGAAGAACCTGCCAATCCCAACCTCACGATGAATCCGGCCAAGGCCCCGTGGTACTTCCTGGGACTGCAGGAGATGCTCGTTTATTTCGATCCCTGGATCGCCGGCGTGGTAATGCCCACAATGATCATCATCGGCCTGATGGTTATTCCATATATCGACACGAACCCGCTGGGCAGCGGTTATTACACGTGGAAGCAACGGAAGTTTTCCATTGGGACATTCCTGTTCGGCTTCATCATTCTCTGGATCGCGATGATCATCATCGGAACGTTCATTCGGGGGCCTGGCTGGCAGTGGTTTTGGCCGGGGCAAACCTGGGACCACAACCGGCTGATCTATGAAGTGAACCGCGATCTCCCCGACATTTTCGGGATCACGTCGAACATGGCGAAGGCGCTTTTCGGCGCGGTCGTAGTTGGAGGGTATTACCTGCTGGGAGGCTTTCTCGTGTATTCGCTGTTCCGGCGATACATGGGGAAAGACTTCAAACGCATGAGCCTGCTGCAATTTGGGATCACGCAGTTCCTTTTGCTGAGCATGGTGGCGTTGCCCTTGAAGATGGCGCTGCGGCTCTTGTGGCACATCAAGTATGTGTGGATTACGCCCTGGTTCAATGTTTGAGAAGCGTCGTTGGTCGTTGGTCGTTAGTCGTTGGCCAACACCCACGGTGTCGGCACAAAACATGAATCGCGAACGACCAACGACCAAGGACCAACGACTGATTTTCGGAGGAAGCGGTGCCTGAACAACCCAACCTCGAGCAGGACCCAATCACTACTAAGTCGTACGCCGCGTATTACCTGATCGCGATGGTGATTCTGATGGCGACCCTGTTCTGGGCCTTGTGGGACGAGGCGTGGATACAGCGTCCGTGGAAGGCCTTCCAGGAGCAATGGAAAGACCGGTACAGCGCGTTCCTGAACCAGTCGAAATCCAAGTCCGCTACGTCAGAGAAAGATGTCGAACAGAATCCTGATTACGCCGCACTCAAGCAGGCTTACGACAAGACTTATCAGGATTCGAAAGCGCCGGGTGAGGAAGCTCGCAAAGCGGTGGACGAAGTAACCGCCCGCCTGCTCGCGGTGCAAAGCGTGTTCACCGACCGGCGTGCCTACGTGAATGCGCTCAGCTATGAGATTGAGACCAGTACGAGCCCGTCGTCTAAAGCCAGTAAGCAAAAGGAACTGGCGGACTACAAGAAGGAGAAGGCAACGGTTGAATTTCCCGACGGGAGCAAGAAACAATTCGACTTTCCGCAACTCGAAGAAACTTACAACGAGATCCGGGATGAGCGCACGAAAAAAAGCCTCGAACTCGGCGACGTGCTCAAGCCTGTAACTGCAGCCAAGACCAAGCTGGATGAGTACATTTCCGACCACATGGTCGATCTCACGCCGCAGCAGATTGACGGCCTCAAACGGAAAATAGCGGACTGGGACCCGAAGATCGTCCAGATCAATGTGGCCGATGCCAACATCGTGGACCGCTGCGAGTCCTGCCACTTGAATACACGGGAGCCGCTGAAGATCACGCCGGCATCGATGACAGCCAAAGGCGAGAAGAAGCCGGACGAATATGCAGATGCGTTCGTCAGCCATCCCGAGCCTGAGTTATTGAAGATTCACGATCCGGAGAAATTCGGCTGCTCGCCCTGCCATCAGGGCAACGGACGCGCGACCACGAGCGTCGAGAAAGCACATGGCAACTACGAGCACTGGCTCTGGCCCTTGTTTCCCAAGGAAAACGCGCAAGCGGGTTGCCAGAATTGCCATGCGTCCGACATGGTGCTGGCCAGCGGCGACGTGCAGTGGCAAACCATCAACAACGGGAAAGACCTCTTCCGCCAGCGCGGTTGCATGGGCTGCCACCGCTATGAGGGATACGACAAAGAACCCGAAGATCTGAACTCGATCGGCCAGCAGATCAAGCAAATCGAGACGCAGAAGAAAGATAATCTGAAGCAAACTGCTTACTTGATGAAGGAGGCAGATGCGGCCGACTCGAACGAGGAAGCCAATCGGCTGAATACTCAAGCGGTGGACCTGCGGGTTGCCAACAGCAAGCTGGACGGGCGTTTGCAGCAACTCGATTATCAGTCGCACAGCCTGATGCAGGATCAAAAGAAGGTCGGGCCGAACCTGAAAGATGCGCGGCTGAAGCTGAACAGGAATTGGATTCCGGTGTGGTTGAAGAAGCCTTCGGATTTTCGTCCCACGACCAAGATGCCGAACTTCCGCCTGACCGATCACCAGATCCAGGCGATTTCGGCGTATATCTGGCAAACAGGATTCACCGACGCGCTTCCCAAGCACAAGCCCGGCAACGCAGCACACGGAAAAGAATTGTTCGAGACTCGCGGGTGTCTGGCCTGTCATTCGATTGGCGAAGGCGATCAAGTGCAGGGCGGCACGTTTGCCGCGAATCTGACGCGTGTCGGCGAAAAGGCGAACTACGATTATCTGGTGCGCTGGATTCACAACGCGCGCGAACGCACTCGTCCCTACTGCCCGTACGAGAAGAAAGATATCGGCCCCGAGGATTACGCCAAGAAGGGCCTGCCCTACCAGTTTGATCTCGACCACAGCCGGTGTCCCAACGATGGACACGAACTGCAAGTGCAGAACATGACGGTGATGCCCAGCCTACGGCTTGCTCCCGAGGATGCGGAAGATATTGCGACATACCTGATGACGCGGAAGAAGCAGGAACCGTCGTCGTATGCGGATGCGTCGTTCATGGACGATCCTTCGCTGAAAGCCGAGGGAAAGAAGTGGGTCCGGCACTTTGGCTGCGGCGGTTGCCATGAGATTGCGGGCATGGAGGACGAAGGGCGCATCGGCACTGAACTCACTTACGAAGGCAGCAAGCCGATCGAACGTCTCGATTTCGCCTTGTTCACTGAGATTGCCCAGCGCGGCGGCAAGGACGCTGAGCCGATCAAGGACAAGGACGACCTCGCGCGTTTGCCCGACGGTCCAGCGAAGGAACCCTGGTACAACCAAAAAGGTTTCTTCGAACACAAGCTCGCCGAACCCAACATTTATGACCAGGGCAAGATCAAGGGCGAGCTGGACGCTTCGCGCATGCCAAACCTGCACCTCACCAAGGAGCAGGTGCTCGATCTCACAACCTTCCTGATGGGAAGCGAGGAGACTTCCCTGCCTGCGAGTTATCAATACAAGCCGGGCGACGCGCGGCACGACATTCAGGAGGGCTGGTGGATCATCAAGAAATACAACTGCATGGGCTGCCACCAGTTCATCCCCGGCCAGCGGACGATTCTGATGGGATTGCAGCAGTATCAGGACATCCAAGAGCAGTTGCCTCCGAAGCTTCTCACTGAAGGTGCGCGCGTCGATCCCGAGTGGCTGCGCAAGTTCCTGTCGAATCCCGCTCTCAGCACGACGGAAACGAATCGCAACGGTGTGCGTCCTTACTTGAAGGTGCGGATGCCCACGTTCTCTTTCTCCGATAACGAACTGCGCAAGCTGGTGCGCTTCTTCCAGGCGCTGTCGCAGCAACCGCTGCCTTATATTCCGGAGCAGGTGCCGGTGCTCACCACGAAAGAAACGGATATGGCACGGAGCCTGTTCTCCAGTTCCGCGGCTCCTTGCCTGAAGTGCCACGCCACGGGCGATCCCGCTCACGACAAGATCGCGACCGCGCCCAACTTCCTGCTGGCAAAAGAACGCCTCAAGCCGGACTGGGTCGAGCGCTGGATCACCGATCCGCAGGCCGTCAGCCCGGGAACGTCGATGCCGTCGGGCTTATTCAAGCAGCAGGATAATCAGTGGGTGTTTGCCGGCCCGACTCCCCCGTCGTTCCAAGGCTACGCGGGAGATCATCGTAAACTGCTCACGGATTACATCTTCCTGTTAACGCCGGAAGAACAGCGGAAGGTAGCCGCGTCCATGCCGCACGCAAAAGCGGCGGTGCAGTTGAAGATCAATCGCAGGCAGGCAGTGGTGGAATCGCATCAAGCGGCCAGTGGCGGTTCGCGGTAAAATGGCCGGTTTGGTGGCGACATCCCCTATTTGGGGGCTGTCATCCCGAGCGAAGCGAGGGATCTTGGTGTTTGCTCGCCGCAGCAACACCGGTGGCACAGGCAAGAA
>PMXH01000521.1 GCA_003165855.1 Acidobacteriaceae bacterium
AGCACTCGAGGTGATCGCGGAAGCCGCGGGCCGCAATGTTTGCGTGAGCATCGGCCACTCGGACGCCACCGTGGAAACCGCGCGCTCCGCTGTGCAGGCTGGCGCCCGCCACGCGACCCACACCTTCAATGCCATGCGACCGCTCGATCATCGCGATCCCGGCATTGTCGGCGAAGTGCTTACCAGCAAGCATCTCAGTGCCGACATCATCGTGGACGGAATTCACGTCGATTCCGAAGTCGTTCAAATTTTCCTGCGGATGAAGGGTCTCGAACGTGCCGTCCTGATCACCGACGCCACGGCCGCTGCCGGCATGCCCGACGGCACCTACCAGCTCGGTCCCATACAAGTCGAAGTGAAAAACGGCCGGTGCACGATGGATGGCAAACTCGCCGGCAGCGTCCTGACCATGGATCGCGCCGTTCGCAACGTGATCCAATTCGCCGGCTGGAGCCTGCAAGACGCCGTCCGTGCCGCAACCTTGAATCCCACTCTCGCCGCCGGCCTCGCCCACCACGGACACCTCACCCCCGGCGCGGAAGCCAATCTGGTGGTTCTCAATCCGAGCGGAGAAGTGCAGAAGACCATCGTTCGCGGACGCGGCTTTTGATGCAGCATTCAGTACCACGACCTAGCTGGGGCGAAGTTGCACTGTCTCCTGCGGCAAGAACGACGTGGCAAGAAAGCGACGTCTTTACGGACCGATGATGCGGAAGAATCAGACTAATCTAGTTCGGCTTGCGGTCTTTCGCTTCGGCCAGGTAGCGCATCAGCACCGCCTCATCGGCCCGCGTTAGCTGATCGAGGAAAGACGTGTCTATATTCCCCTCTTCGGCCGTTTTCGACGCATTCGACTGGCGCAGCTTGTCGCCCAATTCGGGCTCGTTGCTCATCACCTGGCTGTAGAACCACAGGAAGTGGCGCATCTGGTCGAGCGTCTTGCAGAGAGTCTGGATGGCTTCGGTCTCCGGCAGCGCGCTCAAGGCTTCCATTAATTCCGGATCGCTGGGCGCTTGCATGGCGGCGCAGTTCAACTCCCGCTGGATCACGCGCAGATCTTCGGCAACTCGCATCATTCTGGTATGAAGGTCGTCCATCTGTGGATCGATTCCCGTGGCCATTGTGTGGGGTAGATTCGTATCGTTTGAAGATCTCATCGGCAGCGGCAAGCGGATAGATGTCCCACGATCATGCGCTTTGGTAATTCAAGCAATTACTTTGGTCTAGCAAGTAACACGGGGCGGGCGATGACGCCAAACTCCGCCACTGGCAAGGCTTTTCACGCCACCGTCCAGCTGGCCTGCGGCCCACCCACAACCTTCGTTGCGCGCGCCGCATTCTTCACCGCAGCCAACAGTGCACTCGTCATTTGCTCCAAGGTCACCAACGACCACGTAGAGACAGTCGCCCATTCGACTTCGTTCAGAGCCTGCCCTGAGCTTGCCGGAGGGCGAGCAAAGCGCGGCGCCCCTCCGCGACGGTGTCCCGGAAACGTTCATTTGTGATAAAACGCACGTTAATGGAACTCGTGACAGCAAACCCGCCCAGCCACCAACTCCTCCGCGCCATCGGCCGCTGGAGCCTGGTTGCGCTGGTGGTGAACTCCATCATTGGCAGCGGAGTCTTCGGATTGCCTTCCACCGTCGCCGCGCTCATCGGCGCCTACAGCCCCTACGCCGTCCTCGCGGCCGGCGCTGGCATGAGCGTGATCATCGCCTGCTTCGCCGAAGTCGCATCGCGTTTTCAGCAAGCCGGTGGCCCCTATCTCTACGCCCGCGTCGCCTTCGGACGCCTGATGGGCATTCAAACCGCCTGGATGCTCTGGCTCGGCCAAGTCGCCGCCCCCGCCGCCAACGCCAACCTTTTCGTGATTTACCTCGGCGAGTTCTTTCCCCATGCCAAAGATCCCGTGCCCCGGGCCGTCATTCTCACTCTGCTGGTAGGCCTTCTGACTTTCATCAACATTCGTGGCGTGCGCGCCGGAGCGCAAGTCAGCAATTTGTTCACCGCCGCCAAACTTGTGCCGCTCTTCGCCGTGATCGTCTTGGGAATGTTCGTGCTTCAGCACCATCATTGGATGATTGCGACCGCACCCGTCGCATCCCCCAGTACCAGCCAGTGGCTGAAAGCCATGCTGCTTCTGGTCTTCGCCTACGGCGGATTCGAAACCGCGCTCGCGCCCATGAGCGAAGCGAAAGATCCCCGCCGCGACGCTCCCTTCGCGCTCTTCACCGCTCTCGTGGTTTGCACCGTGATCTACGCGCTTATCCAGTGGGTGGTCGTCGGGGTCCTGCCCGATGCAGCCCACAGCCAGCGCCCGCTTGCCGACGTAGCGCGCATCGCGGTTGGTCCTATCGGCGCAGCGTTAGTTGCTGTCGGCGCGCTCATCTCTTTCTACGGATACCTCAGCGCAAAAATCCTCGCCATGCCCCGGGTTCCCTTCGCGCTCGCCGAGCAGGGAGACTTCCCCAAAGCCTTCGCCACCGTCCATCGCCGTTTTCACACCCCGTATGTCTCGATCCTCGTCTTCGCGGCCATGGTCTGGGGATTAGCCCTGATCGGCGACTTCAAATGGAACGTAACCCTCTCCGCCGTAGCCCGCCTCCTCTACTACGGCGTGGGCTGCGCCGCGCTACCGATCCTGCGCCGCAGGAATCCCGAAGATGCGGGAGCAATGT
Organism: Acidobacteriaceae bacterium; assembly: GCA_003165855.1. GTDB lineage: Bacteria > Acidobacteriota > Terriglobia > Terriglobales > Acidobacteriaceae > Sulfotelmatobacter. Next base: position 2,679 of record PMXH01000521.1, read on the forward strand.
TCCACCTCCCCGCGGGAAACTTCTTCGCTGTATTGGGCGTGATCCTATGCGTAGTCCTTGTAACTCAAGTGGACTTTCGCCAATCCCTGATCCTGGTTGCGACCATCGCGCTGGCGTTTGTGAACTGGGCCGTGGTAGCGCGGCGGAAAGCCGTGGGTTGACCGGAGTTGACGTTGAACTGTTCTGGTAGAGACGTTGCGTGGCAACGTCCCTGTTCACGGCGTTCCGAGGGGTGGCGGGCATCCTGAAGCCCGAAGGCCGGAGCCCGAAGCCGGGTTCTCACACTCCCCGCTGCTCCATCTCCAGCAGCGTCTTTTTGCGCCCCACGCCCCAGCGATAGCCACTGACGTTGCCATCTTCGCGCACGACGCGATGGCACGGAATCGCAACCGCCACGGGATTCGTGGCGCAGGCGCGCGCCACGGCTCGGCTGGCCGTGGGTTGGCCAATCGCCTTCGCTACCTGGCTGTAAGACCGCGTCGCCCCGAACGGGATCGACTGCAGATAGGTCCACACCCGCCGCTGAAATGCGGTAGCGCGGATGTCCAGCGGCAATGCTGCATTCAATTCGCGGCCAGTCATCTTCGAAAGCAACGCGTCGATCCAGGCTTGCAATCCGCCTTCATCGGGCTTGCGCACGGCAAACGGAAACTCGCGCTTCAGGCCTTCGATCAACTCGCCATCGGAACCCGCGAACTGAATGGCACACACGCCCTGGTCCGTGGCCGCGATCAGCATGCGTCCCAGCGGCGAATCGGCGCAGGCGTAGCGAATGGCGGCGGCGATGGCGCCGCGACGGTATTTGTCCGGCGTCATGCCGAGTTGCGACGCAGTCTTCTCGTAGAGACGGCTGCTAGAGCCGTACCCCGCGTCGTACATGGCGCGAGTCACATTGTCCCCAGCCTGCAGGTTGCGCTTGAGCAGGCGCAGCCGGCAGGAATCGGCGTACTCCCGCGGCGTGATCCCGAGCGCGGCCTTGAAGCGCCGCTGCAGATGGAACGGGCTCTGCCGGAAGACCTTGCCCAGGCGCTCGAGCGTGATCGGTTCATCAAGGTGCTGCTCGATGTAGCGGCAGACCTCCTTCGCCGAGTCGGATTGCGCGTTGCCGCTGACCGACCGAGGCCGACAACGGAGGCAGGCACGAAAGCCAGCTTTCTCCGCCTGCTCAGGACGCGGGAAGAAGGTCACATTCTCACGACGCGGACGGCGCGCCGGGCACGAAGGCCGGCAATAGACACCGGTCGTGGCGACCGCGAACACGAACTCTGCGTCGTGGCTGGCATCGCGCGCCGATACGGCGGTCCAGCGCGGATCGTCACTTGGCGCGTCGTTACGCGGCAGGTCTTTCCCTGGCTTCGTCGAGTTGGAGTGTGCGACCCGCATTTCGCTCGGGGAATCCTCTGCGAGTATGGCATTCGCGGCCGCCGTAGGGGAAGTCATGTGAGTAAGTGTCATGGTAGGGACAGCGTACGGCGGAAGCGGACGCGCGGACTATCCGAATCTTGCGGGCAAAGCGAATCAGGCATTGGTTTTCGCGGTAGTCGGCGCCCCGGCACTCACGCGACACCCATCCGATTTGCGCCGGCCGCCGGAAAGGGTTAGATTCCCCTTAGCTTACGCAGACTCATCCTGATCGAGGACAAACTCATGAAGAACACTCGTTTCGCAGCGGTTGGGGCTCTGGTCGCCGTACTTCTGACCTCAGGCCTGGCGCAGAAGGCCGCGCAGCACTTGCTCAGCGCCGACGAACTCAAGAGCGTGGTACCGGCCGAGTTTTTCTTCCGCGGACAGAAGGCGCCCACACAGTTGCGGAACTCGACTGGATTTCAAACCGCCGGGGGCAAAGTGACGGTCGGCGCCCTGGTCGATACCGCGGGATATTCCACGGCGGTCCAGCAGAAATATCAGGGCCTGCTCATCACCGAATCCAAGCTGAATATCGGCGGGTCAGAGCTGGCGCCAGGGCAATACGGCTTCGGGTTCGTCGATGACAAATTCGTGGTCATGAATGTGGCGAATGAAGACGCGCTCAGCGTGCCCTCTCAGACGGATGCGTCATTAAAGCGGGCCATGCCCCTGAAACTGGTCGAGGACGGCGCGGGGTATAAGCTGTACGCGGGAAAAAAGTGGGTCGCGGTGAAGCCGGAATAAAGTTGGTTATTTTGCAGATGACTTCCGGTATCTAAGAAGCGCAAACGAACATCTCAATTATCCAGCCTAGTTGTCGAGCGGCTGGAACGGCCCGATCACGTTCGCGACGCCGGAGCGTTTGCGCAATTCGCCGATCAGGGCGGCGGCGGCGTTCGTGTAGGTCTTGGTGGGGTCGGAAGGATCGGCCCACACGGCATCGTAGATAATCTGCGCCGCTTCTTTCAGGTCGATGTGCAGAGCGGCTTCTAACACATCCACACGCTCCTGCAGGCGGTCATAACAGAGCTTGCAGATTGATGCCGCCTCGGCGCCTTGAATGTGGTGTTCTCCCAGAGTGCAAATGGCGGGCGCAGTGGAGACCTCGGCATGCGCCGCGAACAGCTGGGACTTGAACTCCTTCAGGAACGCTTCTCTCTCTTTCTCTACGACTGCGTTGTCAGGCACGGGCTCAGCGGCCGGCTGCACTTTCGGAATGGCCGGAACCGCCTTGGCGGAAACCCTCTCTTTGCTGTTGCAGGCGGGGCAGGTGTCGAGGTTGGCGGGATAATAGAGACGGCAGTTGGCGCAAGGCATGCCGAAGCCTGAGGACCGGTGAGCAGCGTCGGCGTTGTTGCGGACAGCGTTCCGAAGATTGCTTCGGACCTGACTCCGGACACCAATCGTGTTTTCCGGCTGGGGCATGGAAGACTGTGCAGGTTTGGTGGCTGCGGCGGAACTGTGTTGCGTCAGATCCATGATCAATCTCCCCAAAATGCGCGGCGCGTGGCTTTAGCTGTTGGCCTGGGCTGGTTGCCGGCCCCACTTTTTAGTGTAAGCAGTCCCGCGGTCCGGCTAAATATGCCGGGAGTACACTGCCTGGTACTGTCCTCGTGGCGCTCAGCTACCGGGAATTCGTTTCTTTTATCTGCATCAGTTTCAGCAGTTCGTCGCGCCGGGCACGATAAAGGGTGCGCTCGGGATCGAGCCGCGCGGCGGTCTCCAGTTCTGACAACGCTTCCTCGTAACGGTCCATGGTCATTAGGCACGCCGCAAGAGAGTAGTGGTTGTCAGGGGAAGCATTGAGGCGAATGGCTTCACGGAACTCTTTCTCCGCTCCCGCCAGTTTTTGCTGCTGGAACAGGGCCGTACCGAGAGCGTGGTGGGCGGTGTCGGAATCCGGATTGAGCGTGACGGCCAGGCGCAACTCGCGCGCGCCTTCTTCCGGCTTGTCATCGAGCAACAAGGCTTCGCCGAGAATGCGGTGTTCGGCGGAGCTGGTGGGATTTTGCCGAATCGCCAATTCCAACTGATCGATGGCATTCCCGTAGTTCTTCTTCGACATGTAGGCGCGGGCGAGGCAGCCGTGTCCCTGCTCCCACTCGGGATGCTGGCGGTAAAGCTGGCGCAATTCGAGCATGGCCGCGTCGAAGTCGCCCTTGTCGCAATAAGTGTTGCCCAGGTTGTTGCGAACGGAAGCATCCTCAGGAGCGAGACGCTTGGCCTCACGATATTCGGCGATGGCCTCCTTGAGCTTATTCTGTTCGTGCAGGATCAACGCAAGATTGGAATGAGCTTCCCAGAAGGCTCCGTTCAGACGAATGGCATGGCGATANNCATCGGGATTGTCGGCCTCGCGAGCCAACGACTCATCGAAGGCATGAACCGCAGCAGCATATTGCCCATCGGAGAACAGAGCGAGACCGAGGAACTGGTAGGCCTCGGCGTTCTGAGGATCCATACTGAGCGCGGTACGGGCTTCGGCGATGGCGTCGGATGGGTCATCCAAGCGATAAAAGATGTAAGCCAGGGTGCTGTGATTCTCGGGGAAATCCGGCATAAGCTGCGCGGAAAGCGTGATCTCGTCGATGGCATCGTCCCAGCGCTCCTGCTGGCGGAGCATCGTGCCCAGCGCGAAGTGCAGCGCGGCATTTTGGGGGTCGGAGGCTAAACCGTGGCGCAGAGCGAGTTCGGCTTGGTGGAAGCGCTGAGCGTGGGCATCGGCGGCGGCCTGGACCAGGAATGCCGGAATCTCGGAGGCTGTGGGACCGGGAGCAGCGGAGGGTTTCAAATCGGCGTTGATCAGAGTACGGACCAGAATGGCATCGGCGCCGGCGGATTCGAGTTGACGAATCTGTTCCTGGCCGGGGCGGTTCGCGATTCCGCGCCCTTGAATAAGGCGGACGAGGCGGCCGCTGGGCACACCGGCCGCGAGCCATGCCATCAGTTGAGTGGCGCTGACGGGCTGGGTTTCACTCGATGCGGCAGCGAAAGCCACCCCAAGCAGAAACAGAAAAGCTGAAAGGACTTTGCGCTTCACTCGACTCTCCGGCGACGGTTTGGCTTGCTGGTGGCGCGGTTTCGGTGGTCAGGAACCGCCTGATCCCACATTAGTCCGACGGGGGAGCCAAAGGTAAGGTCACGGAAGTAATGGGTTTGTGAGACGAAGTCGTGGGTACTTTCCGGCCCGCGATGCATGCCCTCGGGGATGATTACGCAAGTCACGACCTTCCGTGATTTTGATCACAGCGCGCTTTCTCCTCGGATGTCAGACTGCCAGAGTAGCGATGGGATCAAGGCTTCGCTCCCATTGTTAAGCAGGCAGGAAATGGGCTTTGGAGCGAAGATCTGGACTCCATCCTCTGCAGCAGTTTGTTTGAGACACTACTGGCGGCGAGGGTTTGACTTCCCCGTGACCGTCCGGTAGCGTATAGGCAGTAGTGTTGTCCCTTGGAGGTTCTTATGCTTGAGGGTCTGTTTCAACCGATGCACCTGATTATCATTTTTGCCATCGCTTTGCTGGTTTTCGGTCCCAAGAAGTTACCCGAACTCGGCAAAGGTCTGGGCGAGGGGATTCGCGCCCTAAAAGAAGGCATGAAGGATACCCCTCCGGCGCAGGCTTCGACCGAGCAGAATAAGACTCCCGAGTCGAAAGAAACCAAGGGCTAACCGAGTTCCCTTCGGGGAGCTTCGGTTGATTGTATCTTCTTGATTTACGTGCCGCTTCGTCGTTGTTGCTTGTCCCGTTCCAAGTAATTCCTGGGTCTACTCATTCGGTTCGTTCCATTGCATCTGAGCTGTGAAACTGACTCTAAAATCTGGAGGTAGGAGTGTTGCGGAAAGTCGAGTTTGTTGCCTTAGTTGTGTTCCTGGGATTGGCGTCGGCGGTTTACGCCGATCAGATCACGTTGAAGAATGGCGACCACCTGAGCGGCACGGTGGTGAAGTCCGACGGCAAGACGCTGGTGCTGCACACGGAGTTTGCGGGAGACGTCACGATCCAGTTCGCGGCGATCACAGAGATCCGAACCGATAAGGCGCTGCACGTCGCTTTGTCGAACGGCCAAACCGTGGTGGGACCGATCACGACGAGCGATGGGAAGATCGAGATTGTCGGCAAAGGCGGCGCTCCGGTGGAGACGCCGAAGGAAAGTGTGGTGGCGATCCGAAACGATGCCGACCAAGTGGCCTATGAGAAGGCGCTGCATCCGGGCCTGCTGGAAGGTTGGAATGGCGGGGCGAACGTGGGCTTTTCGCTGACCCGTGGCAACAGCCAGACGGAGAACTTGTCGCTCGCGTTCACCGCTGCACGCGCCACCAAAACTGACAAGCTTAGCCTGTATACGAATGCGGTATATGGGACGAATCAACTGGCCATTCCCAGTACGACAGCCAACACGGAGGCAGGCGGGATTCGTTACGACCGCAATCTCAATCCGCGGATGTTTGGGTTTGCGAGCGCCGACTTCACCAGCAATGCGCTGCAGGAGCTGAATCTGCGCTCGGTGGGAAGCTTGGGTTTTGGATATCACGCCATCAAGAGCGACAGGACGGTGCTTGACTTCCTGGCCGGCGGCAACTTCACCGACGAGAACTACACGGAGACGAACACCACCGTAACTCCGCCGACAACCTCTAAGCTGATCCACAATTATGGCGCGCTCACTTTGGGCGAGGAACTGATGCATAAGCTGGGCAAAAGCACCGTGCTCACGGAGAAACTGTATTTCTTTCCAAACCTGACGGAGACTGGCGAGTACCGGGGCACGTTTGACCTGGGACTGGTGACGAAGATCAGCAAATGGCTGGGCTGGCAGAACGGATTCAGCGACGTATACGTGTCCAACCCGCCGAACGGGACCAGGAAGAATGACGTGGTCCTGACGACCGGTCTGAACTTCTCGTTTGCCCACTAGAAATCTGCGCAGTTGCCGGAAGAAGGGTTCGTCATATTGAGAGCGGAGAAGCAGCTCGCGAGAGCGGCTTCTCCATTTGAAGATTCGTATTTAAAGGTTCATTCGACGTCCAGAATCCGATTCCGTGCCCTATCCCAGCCTTTTTGCCCGCTCACCAACACTTGAACAACACGTCTACTACCGGGTACAGTACTGTTTCCCGTTTTCCGGGCTCTTTAAGTCCCTCATCCACAGGAGTCTGCTCGATGCGTCACGCCGTGATTGTGCTGATTGCTGTCTGCTGCAGCGGTGCGTTTTCCTACTCGCAAACCGCGGACGAACTGATTGCCAAGAACATCCAGGCCAGAGGCGGCTTGGAGAAGATGAAGGCCATCAAGAACATCCGCATGACGGGCAAGTTCGAAGGGGGCGGAGGGTTCACCGCTGCCGTGGGCCAGGAGAACGAGCGGCCCAACTTGATTCGGGAGACGTTCTTGTTGCAGGGGATGACGGCCATCCAGGCCTACGACGGGACGACCGGCTGGCAGATTCAGCCCTTCGGCGGGAAGAAGGATCCACAGTTGATGGGCGAGGACGACCTGCGCGATCTGCTGCTGGACGCCGACTTTGACGGGCCCCTGGTGGATTACAAAGAAAAGGGCAGCACGGTGGAGTATCTAGGCCACGATGTGGTGGATGGGGACGACGCGCTGCGACTGAAGGTGACGCTGAAGAACGGCGACATTATCTATGACTACCTCGATCCCGATACTTTTATCGAAATTCGCAAGGAGATCCAGCAGTTTGTTCGGGGCTCGGTGCGGGAGCACGTGGTGGGGTACGGTTCGTATAAGCCGGTAGCGGGGGTGATGTATCCCTTCTCGATCTCGAGCGGGTCGAAGAACAATCCCGAGGCGCAGACCAGCACGGTACAGAAGATGGAAGTGAATGTGACCATCGATCCTGCAGACTTTGCGCTTCCCGCATCGTTGAAGACTGAGGAAAAGAAATCTGGGTTGCTCGGGATTCATTGATTCGCTGCGATGAATTCGCTTGGACGACGACGACGAAACTCATTTGCCTGGAAGAGGACTGTTAAACATGAAAGCATCCGTTCGCAATTCCTGGAGAGTGGTTGTGCTGTTTGCCGGAGCTTCGCTATGCGCGGGCGTGCAGGCGGCGGCGCAGGCTCCCTACCGCTTCGACGCAGCCACGGTGTCGGGATTGCCGGCGCGGAACATTGGCTCGGCGACGATGAGCGGGCGTATTGCCGCGCTGGATGCGGTGGAAGAGAACGGCCGCATCACCGTGTTTGTAGGGGCGGCGAGCGGTGGCGTGTGGAAGTCGGTGAACGGCGGCACCACGTACAAGCCGGTATTCGACCGGGAAGACGTGCAGTCGATTGGCGCGGTGACGATCGACCCCTCGAATTCGAAGATTGTCTGGGTGGGCACCGGCGAAGCCTGGCTGCGAAATAGCGTGTCGGTGGGCGACGGCGTTTACAAATCGACGGATGGCGGCGAGAACTGGACCAACGTGGGCCTGAAGGATAGCGAACACATCGCCAAAATCCTGGTGAACCCTGTTGACAGCAATAACGTGCTGGCCTGCGCCGCCGGACATCTGTGGGACGACAACGACGAGCGCGGAGTTTTTCAGACGACCGATGGCGGTAAGACCTGGAATAAAGTTTTGGCGGGAGTAAATGGTTCGAGCGGCTGCGCGATGATGGCACGGAGCACGCAAGAACCGAAGACTATCTACGCCGCAATGTGGGACTTCCGGCGGCAGGGCTGGACGTTCCGCTCGGGAGGTCCGGGCAGCGGACTGTTCAAGTCCACCGATGGCGGCGCGCACTGGAGCGAAGTCAGCAGCGCAAAAGGACTGCCGGCGAAACCCTGGGGCCGCGTGGCCGTGCAGGTAGCGCCGTCGAAGGCGCAGGTGGTGTATGCCAACATCGAAGCGGAAAAAGGAAGAGGACTCTATCGGTCCGACGACGGTGGGGCGACATGGACAAAGCGGGATGCCAGCAACTTCATGGTGTGGCGTCCCTTCTATTTCGGCAATCTGATTGTCGATCCCAAAGATGAAAACAAGATTTTCAAACCCGATCTCATTCTGCTGCTGAGCAACGATGGAGGAAAGACGTTCAACGTGGTTTCGGGGGGAGCACACGGCGACTTCCATGACGTGTGGATCAATCCCAAGAATCCGAACATCGTGATTGCCGGCGATGATGGCGGCTTGTGGCGCAGTGAAGACGGCGGCAATCGCTGGAAGCACCAGATGAACTTACCGGTTTCACAGTTCTATCACGTAAGCACGGACAATTCGGACCCGTATCACGTTTATGGCGGCCTGCAAGACAACAGTTCGTGGGTGGGTGATTCATCGTTTCCCGGCGGCATTGCTAACGCAAACTGGGAAAACATGTACGGCGGCGATGGCTTTTGGATGTTCGAGGACACTTCCGATCCCGACTACCTTTACGCCGAGGCGCAAGGCGGCGAGATTGGCCGCGTGAATCGGCACACGCATGAGACTCGCGACATCCATCCCTGGCCGAATTACGGCGAAAAGAAGCTGCGCTTCAACTGGAACACGCCGATTCACATGAGTCCCAATGAGAAGGGGACGATTTATATCGGAGCGCAGTTCCTGTTCCGATCGCGGGATCATGGACAGTCCTGGGATCGGATTTCTCCCGATCTTACGACCAACGATCCGGAGAAGCAGAAGCAGGAAGAATCCGGCGGGGTGACGATTGACAACTCTTCGGCGGAGATGCACACCACGATCTACTCGATTTCGGAGTCCCCGAAGAATGGGCAGATCATCTGGGCTGGCACGGATGACGGGAATGTGCAGATCACGCGCGATGGAGCGAAGACCTGGACGAACGTGGTGGGGAACATCAGCGGCCTGGGGAAAAATTCGTGGGTGTCGACCATCGAGGCCAGCCGTTTCGACGAAGGCACGGCATACGCCACGTTCGACCGGCATACGTTCGGCGATATGAAGCCCTACGTTTACAGAACTACCGACTACGGGCAAACGTGGACGGCTCTTCCGGCGCAGGAGAGCGGCGTGCGCGGCTTTGCCCACGTGATCAAGGAAGACACGGTCAGCCGCAGTGTGCTCTTCCTGGGCACGGAGTTTGGGCTGTGGATTTCGGTGGATGGCGGACGGCGCTGGGCGCAATACAAGGGAACGAACTTCCCGGCGGCACCGGTGGATGACATTGTGCTGCAGGCGCGGGAGTCTGACCTGGTGCTGGCGACGCATGGGCGCGGCATCTGGATCGTGGATGACATCTCACCTCTGCGCGCGCTGACCCCCGAGGTGATGAAGAAGGAGGCGACGCTTCTGCCCGGGCGGCCGTCGATCCAGTACTTCGATACGTTCGGAGGCTGGGCAGAGGGGGACGAAACTTTTAACGGACGGAGCCGGCCTGCGGATGCGCAAATAACCTATTACCAGAAAGGACGCCACATCTTCGGCGATTTGAAGATCGAGATCCTTGATCAGGACGGCAAACTGGTGGACACAGTGGCTGGCAGCAAGCATCGGGGATTGAACCGCGCTGGGTGGGGCATGCGCGTGAAGCCGCCGGCGGTTGCTCC
>PMXH01000032.1 GCA_003165855.1 Acidobacteriaceae bacterium
GTGAGCGAAAGTGCTACGAAAACCGCTAGAAAACGTAAGTGGGACAAGTGGAATTCCTCTGGTTCTAAGGATAAATCAGCAAAGCAGGGATTAGGAAAGCAGAGACTTAGGGACTGAGGGACTTAGGGTGCAGGTTGGGCATTTGGTGGTCCTTGCTGTTGTGGACGCGGATCGGTGGGAAAGGTGACCGGCGCCTTACGAGATTGAGGGTTGCGGACGCTCACTGATTGCACGAGTCGCGATGGATGGCGTACAGGTCTCCTTCAAACCCTGGTTCCTCCGGCGCGGCGGACGAGGGACCAGGGGCACCGGGCAGTTTTTTCAAAGAAAAGACGCGCCAGGTATACACCGTAGACTTCTTGTGGTATACGATGTATACATGAAGACGAAGTCAACCATGGATCGGATAGAAGGAGCGACACGGCGGCTGCTGGACCGCGAAGGCAGCCAGGCGGTGACCATGCGGCGGGTTGCGAAGCTGGTGGGGATTACGCCGATGGCGCTCTACCGGCATGTGGCCGACCGCGACGACCTGCTGAACAGAATCGCCAGCAGGGGATTTGAGGAACTGGCAGCACGCGCGCTGCACCAGGCGATGCCGGTAGAGCCCGAGCGGAAGCTGATGGCGATTCTCGACGTCTTTCTGGACTTTGCATTCGACAAGCCGCGCATGTTCGAGCTGATGTTTTTAACACGCCGGAAGGGCGCGCGACAGTTTCCGAGCGACTTTCGGACAGGGAAATCGCCGACAGCGGGCATCTCAGTGAGTGCGCTTGAAGCGGGGATGCAGGAAGGGATCTTTCGCCGGGACGATGTGTGGGAGATTTCGTTTGAGACAGGGGCCATGCTGCAAGGGCTGGTGATGTTGTATGTGGGCGGGCGCGTGGAGATGCAGCAGGAAGAGTTTCGCGCGCTTTGCCACAGAGCATTCAGGAGGTATGTCAATGGGATTCGGGCATAGAGGGATGGACATGGCGAGGGCAGTCGTTGCGGCGGGCTTGACGGCGGCTTTGGTCTACATCGGCAATGGGTTGACGCCGCACTGGCCGGCAATGTGGCTGGCGCCGCTGCCGGTGCTGTTGTTTGCGCTGGCGAGTCCGGGATGGCAAGCCGGGGTGGTGGCGTTTGTTGCGTGGCTGGCAGGTTGCGCAAACCTTTGGCGGTATTTCGAGGTGCTGGAGATGCCGCACTCAGCGTGGTTCGGCGCGTGCGGCATGATGGCGGCGGTTTTTACCGTGGGCGTGCTGCTGATGCGCTGGCTGGCCCGGCGCGGACGGTTGTGGAGCGCTTGGCTGGCGTTGCCGGCGGTGTGGACGAGCTTTGAGTTTGCGCGGAACTTCGTTTGGCCGCATGGGTCGGCCAGCTCGATTGCTTATTCGCAACTGAATTTTCTGCAGTTTCTGCAGACGGCGTCGTTGACGGGGCCGTGGGGAATGGCGTTTGTGCTGATGCTTCTTCCAAGTGGAGTGGCGCTGGGAATTGGCTGCCGGAAGACGAAGCCTGCGATGCGCGTGATGGGAGCGGCCGTTGGCGTGGTGGCAGCTCTGCTGGTGTTCGGAGCGATCCGGCTGGCGTTGGGGCAGGGCGGGCCGATTGTGAAGGTGGGGCAAATGATCTCAGACAGCAACGGGGGAGCATCGCTCGAGGATGCTGGCGAGCCGACGCAGCGGCTGTTTGCGAGCTACGCGGAGCAGGCGCGCAATCTGATTGGGGAGGGTGCTCAGGTGGTGGTGATGCCGGAAGACATGGGCATCGTGCTGGACTCGACGGTGGCTGCGGTGGATGGGATTTTTCAGCCGGTTGCCGACCAGACGGGTGCGGTGCTGGTAGTGGGCATGACGCGGCGCGGAGCAGAAGGGCGGCACAATGAAGCCCGCATCTACGAGGCGGGCCAGGCGCCGCGCAGTTATGCGAAGGAGCATTTGCTGCCGCCTTATGAGACGAGCCACTTTGCGCCGGGCACGCAGCGGACAACGTTTGCTGCGCCGGGGACTGGAAATGGGACGTGGGCTGTGGCGATCTGCAAGGACCTGGACTTTACGAATCCGGCGCGGGCATACGGGCAAGGGGGAGTTGGACTGATGCTGACGCCGGCGTGGGACTTTCGCGTGGATGGATTCTGGCACGGACACATCGCTGTAATGCGTGCGGTGGAAGACGGGTTCAGCCTGGTGCGCACGGCGCGGGACGGATTGTTGACGGTGGCGGACGATCGCGGTCGAGTGCTTGCCGAGACTGGAAGCAGCGGTGTACCCTTTGCCACTCTGATGGCGACGGTGCCGACGGGCCACAACTGGACGCTGTTTCAACTGCTGGGGGATTGGTTCGGATGGTGCGCGCTGGGGGTGCTGGCGCTGGTGGTCTGGAGGGCTACGGTTCGGTGATGGGGCGGCTTTCCGCTTGTCAGGAATGGCGAGGCTTTTGTCGCGAGGCCGAGCGATCCGACTAGTAGGCGGGGGGCAGGGCTGGGTCGCGGAAGATGGAGTTGGAACGGCGGATGTCGCCTA
>PMXH01000311.1 GCA_003165855.1 Acidobacteriaceae bacterium
GCGCGCTTCTTGCCGCCATCGGCCTTTACGGTCTTGGTGTCGTCTCCTCGATCGACGTAGCCAGTCAGTTTGAATTTACGTCCGGCAGGGTTGAGCTCCGGAGGCGTATAGTGGCAGCCGCTACACGCCAGGCCCGTCTGCCGTGCATAGCTTGGAACCGCCGACGCGCTGGGCGGATTCACAGTGGCAAGAAACAGCAAAGCCATGATTGGAACTGTTACAAGCAAAGAGACCGCTATTTTTCTTATCTGAAATCTCATTTCTCTCTCCGAGAACAGCGCTGATGTTTATCCAAGCGATGCTGCAACGTCTGGTCCACGAATACACTTAGCTATAGCGACTAATTGTGAGGAGGAAAACAGAAAACAGGTATACCCGTTGCCGCGTATCCATCTGATAGCCTCCCGGGCCGTCCAAGTTATGGCTGTATTTGCTTCAATTAGAGGTCTGAGTCGAGGGTCATTATCAGGGCAGGTTTCGAGGCTTGCAGCGGCTCGCATCACACGCGTATGTGATCTCAATCACATATCGAGGAAACGCAGCACGCGGGCAACGAGTCAGCTCTCCACCTCGGATTTCGCCGCAATAAGAAAACGCCCGAGCCTAAGGCCCGGGCGTTCTGCTTGCGTAACCGTAGAGCTCTAGAACAAATTCCACAAGAATTGGTTGTACACGTCGTGGTGATACTGCACCTCGGGCGCCTTCACAAACGTTCCCAGCGCACGCGGACAGCGATCCGCAGCGTCTTCCTTCAGCTTCGCGTAGCGGTCCTTCACATCCTCCCCGAGAATCTTGGTCGTCCACTGCGACTTGCGGAAGTTCGCGAGGGCGTCATAGATGTTGTCGGGCAGGTAGCGCTCGGCTTGGCGCAGGTTTTTGATCTTCGAAGTCTCGCCATCCATGCCGCTCTTGAAGATCGAGTACATGACCAGATATGGATTTGCATCGGGAGAAACCGAACGCACTTCCACACGCATGCTCTTTTCGTTGCCGATGGGGATGCGGATCATGGAACCGCGGTCCACCGCCGACGCCTTGATCTGGTTCGGCGCCTCGAAGTGTGGATCGAGACGGCGATAGGCATTCACGCTGGCATTCAGCAGCAGGCAAATGTCGTTGCCATGGGTGAGGATGCGATCCAGGAACGCCCAGCCCATCTTGCTGAGCTTCTCTTCGCCCTTGGCGTCCCAGAAGAGATTCTTGCCGTCCTCACTGATGGAAACGTTGGTGTGCATGCCGCTNNTAGTTGATCTCGAATTGCGAAGGCGCAACTTCAGGATGGTCTTTCTCGTTCTGGAAGCCCATCGCGCGCTGCACTTCCGCGGTCGTATCGATGAAGGTGCGCAGCGCATCGCCGGGCAGAGAGTGATAATAGCCGCCGGTATTAACGTATTCGAACTTTCCCGTTTCGTGGTAGCTGCGCTCCGCGTCCGCACCCTTGAACAGGAAGCCCTCGATCTCGTTGGCGGCGTTGAGCGTGTAGCCTTTTTTCTTGTACAGTTCGTCGGCAAAGCCCTTCAGCACGCCGCGAATGTCGGCCGAGTAGGGGGTGCCGCCCTTATCGATGACTTCGCCGAACACCAGCACTTTGCCGGAGCCGAACACATCGGCCGGACCCCAATAGAACGCCGACCAATCAATGCCCAGCCGCAAGTCGCTCTCGCGCTGCGCGGTAAAGCCCCGAATCGAAGAGCCGTCGAAGGTGAGATTGTCCCAGCTCTTGACCAGAAACTTCTTGTCGTAATCCAGCATGTGCAGGCGGCCTTCGAGGTCGCTGAAGAGGACCGTCACGGCTTTGATCCGTTTTTCGTCGGTGAGGTACTTCAGTCGCTTCTCCTGGATCTTGCCGATGGCGACGCGGTTCCTGCGCTGCTCCTTCGCTTCCAGATTTAGTTCTTCCAGTTCGTCGTAGGTGAGTGCCAGGAAATTACGTAGTTCGTTAGGCATGGATGTCCTTCAGTCTCCTATTCGTTGTCGGCAAGAATGATAATGTCGGCATTAAGCAACGCCACGGATACAGGCAGTTGAAATGGCTGGGTTTCAACAGGGAAGAATAACGCGAGCGTACCGTCGCCGACAATCGAAAAAGCTGATGAGAGCTAGAAAAGAGATTTATCGAGAGTGGAGTGAGTTCGTCCGCTTATTTCCCTTTCTGCTCGTTCAGGATAGTTCTTAACCGCGCCTCCATTTGTTGAGCCTCGGCATCGAGGTGCAGGGCTCGGAGAACATTCGCGTAACTGGCCATAGTTTCGGCGACGGCAGGATCGTGATCACCCAAAGCGTGCATCCTGATTTCCAAGGCCCGCTGGTAGACCTTCTGTGACTCGTCGTAGCGCTTCATAAGCAAGTAAAGCAGGCCAAGATTATTCAGGTCCGTTCCCAGTTCAGGGCTTTCGGGGCCCAGCGCTTTCTCGTCCAAGGCTACGGCCCGCAGGAACAAAGGCTCGGCCCGCTGCCTCTCTTTGCCAAGTTCATAGATCGCGCCCAAATTGTTCAAATCAGCGGCCAAGTCGGGACTATCCGGTCCCAGCACTTTCTCCCAGATCGAGATGGAGTGCTCGTAAAGAGCAGCGGCTTCCTCGGATTTGTGCTCAGACTTCTTCAGTGCAGCCAGATTATCCAGGCTAGCCGCAACATCACGGTGCTCCGGCCCGAAGACGGCCTGGCGAATCTCCAGCGCGCGCTGCAACAAGGGCTCCGCATCGGCAAAATCCCGGCGCGCTCCGTAGCACAGGGCAAGGTTCTCCAGAGCGTTGGCATAATCAGGATGATTGCCCCCGACCGTCTTACCGAAGATGCTGACGGCCTGCCGGAACGAATCCTCGGCCTGCTGTGCCCGGCCGGTCCTTGAATACAGAGTTCCGATTGCTTCCAGGCTCTGCGCCACGTCCGCGCTCTCCGGTCCCGGATTCTTCCTGCGGCTGGCAAGAGACTCCAAGAGTAAAGGCTCAGCCTTATCGTAGGCTCCGGTCGCAGTGTAGACCTCGCCCAGATCGTTCTGGGTTTGCGTAATGTCGGGGTCGCCGGGATGCAGAAGCTCTTGCCGAATACTCAGCGCGTGAGTCAGCAATGGTTCGGCGTGAGCGTAGTCGTTGAGGCTCTTGTAGAGTTCCGCTTCTCCATTGAGCGTGTCGGAGACCTCCGCGGCTTCATCCCCGTAGATCGTCGTGTAGATCTGCAGCGCGCGCTCGTATAGCGGCAGAGCTTCGGCGTACTTTCCCTCCGCCCGATCGATCTCAGCCAGATCCAGAAGAGTTCGCGGACGCCTTGGGTCCTTGGCTTGCAAAGTCTCGGCAAACTTCAGATTCGCCGTGAGCAGTCTCTCGGCCTCGGCGAAATTCGCCGCCTTTCCCGCTTTGGCGGCCGCCTCTTCCGTTGCCTTCCATGAATCCTGAGCCGCCAGCAAAGTAGGAGCGAGAAGAAGGGAAACGATCCCACCAGCCAGCACGCACTTGCGTTGCGTCATCGCTATCAGTCTGCCTATTGAATCTCCAAGGAGACGATACTACCTTCTCCCGCGGAGGTCTCGCGATAGTTGACCGCTACTTTCTGCTTGCTCCAGTCGCAGGAAAATGCGTCGGCTCCGATCAGGACGAGGTGGTTCCGGTCGGCGACATTCATCTTCCAAGTCTTCGCTCCTGAGACCAAAGTGAATGAGGCCAGCGGCGAGTTCGAGCAATCCACATGGGTCAGCATCCCACGAAGAAACTTCACCGGCCCGGAAGGCGTCTTCGCGACAACGGGAGAGCTGGCGTCTTCTGGTGGCTGCCTCCGCACGACCAGCACCGAACCCGCGCTCTCACCTTGCGCCTGCATCATTGCCTTGAACTGTTGCGCTTGGGCAAGCAGCGTGGTCACCTGAGAAGCCAGCAAAGGATTGTCGGTAACCTGCAGCGACCGCAGCACCGCAATCGCCTGATCCGCCTGCCGGTTTGCCAGATAGATGTTGGCCAGATTGAAGAGGTAACTTTCGTTGCGCGGGCTGATCGCAATCGCCTTCCGCATCGTACCCAGAGCCTTGGCTGGATCGCGGGCAGTGGATTGCGCGAACGCCAGAAGCGCGTAAGAGTCGGCAAAATTGGGATCCAGGCGGATGGAAGTTTCCAATTCCTCAATCATGGCCGGCGCGTTGCTACCGCCGCCGAAACCACCTTCGCGGGCCATCAGCATCGCGCTGTAATAGTGGACCCGCGGATCCTTGGAGTCCAGTTGTGAAGCGCGCCTAAAGTATTCTCCGGCCTGGGTGAAATCCTGTTTCTGCAAGTAGGCGTAACCCAGACCGCGGCACGCCGCTGCATTATTCGGATCGGACTTCAGAATGTCCTGAAATTCACTTACCGCTCGCTCCTGGTAGTCGCGCGAATGCAGGTGGACGTCCGCCAGTACCGCGTTGCCCGCCGCAGAGCTCAGAGGAGCCACAGTGTAGTTGTTGGATGCAATGTTGGCCGGGTTAGGAATCGGATAATACTTGTAGTGGCCGCTGCTGACGTAGTTACGCAAAGTCTTGTCGAACTGCGCCGGGCTCATCCCGAAGGCTTGTTGAATCGCGTCGTCGACTCCCGTGTGCTTGTTCTCTTCGAGGTCGAAGTAGAGCGCGACTTTAGGCAACAGCTGATTGTCATAGATGTAATGCATCAGCATGCCCGACTCGGCATAGAACGAGTTCCGATGGTCCCCACTCTCGTTGTAGGTCGGAGAATTCTGCTGCACCCGGAACAGGTCGGCGATCTTCATCGTCCCCACTTGCTGAAGGATCACGTACTCGTTGTTGGGAATCTTTCCCACTCGGGCTTCTTTGCTGTCCACTTCAATGCTGGAAAAATATTCCGCGAAACCCTCTTGAAACCAGGGATCGAACTCCCCTTGGAGATTGCCGTTCATCAACTGGTGGGCATATTCATGGAACACCACGGTCCAGGGATTCTCCACCGACATGTCGAGCAGGATGAAGCTGCGGTCGCTGCCTTGCTGGAAGAGTCCCGCCAGCTCAATGGGCTTGCCTTTGAATAACGGCGCAAACTGTCGCATCTCTTTGCCGTTGCGGAAAGCCACGATCTGCAGCGGAATCGGCAGGTTTACATTTGCCTTGGTCATCAAAGCGCCAAAGACGGCGCGCATCTGCTCGAAGCGCATCGCGACTTCGCGGCCACGCTTCTCGCCCGCGTCAGTGACCACGGAGAAATTTGGCGAGCGCACTTCCACCCATTGGGATTCCCCCGCCAAAACCACAGGTGCCCTGCGGAAAGTGACGATCAGCAAAACCGCTAGCAGGAAGAAAAGAATGCGACGAGACCATCTAAAGCAAATATTCATCCAGCGACTCCAAGTCCAGTCGCGGGTATCCTACACCATCAATCATTTAGGTCAGTTCAGTCCCAGCCCCGTTCCCGGCATCAGCCGGATGATCACACCCAGCGCGGTCAGCACCGCGATGAAGTAGATCGTTGTTGCGCGGCTGGGACGGGCCGGCAGTTTCCCGGCAAAGAACGCTTGGTATCCCGCGCCCAGCGCTACCAGAAAGAACATGTTTTCTCTCAGCGCCAGTCCCAGAACGACGGACGCGGTGAGCAGCGCGACGCGTTCCGCCTTGCTTAGAGCCAGCACCGCTTGCCCTCCATCCAGCACCCAGACAGGAATCAGATTCAGCAGATTCAGAATCGCGCCCACACGCGCCAGCGCGGCCCACAGCGGATTGCCCGTCTGCCACCAGATCACGGCACACGCCACGGCTGCGAAAAATCCTGCCAGCGGCCCGGCCAGGCTGATTGCCGCCCGCGTCTCCAGCGGCACGCCCAGCGCCTGCCAGCGCACGTAGGCTCCCAGACCGGGCAGAAACACCGGCATATCGGCCGGCAAGCCACGGCGCTTGATATCGATGAAGTGGCCCATTTCGTGAATCAGAATCAGGACCGCGAAGCCGATCCCAAACCTCATTCCTGACGCGGCCCAATAGATCCCGATGAAAACCACAAAGCTCAGAAGTGAGGTTAGCTTAAAGCGTCCGGTGAGCGAATTTCTCCTCGCCGCGTCCTGCCTCGCGAACTCGCCCGCTGGTTCCGACCGTTGCGCCCATTGATCGCCACTCGGCTCCGGCAGTTGTGTCGCATTGGCGGCCACATCGAGACCTTGTGCATGATTCTTGATCCAGTCGGCTTGGTTCGAGTTGGACGGCAACAGCTTGAGTCCGGCAAGCCATCTCTCCCGCGCCTCACGCAGTTCGCCTTTAGCCTCAAGCGCCTTCGCCTCTGCCGCGATTTGGTCCAGCTTGTCGGAATACACCAGCGCGTGGCAGTAGTCGCACGCCAGCGCTCCAGGCGCGAGTTCGCGCGAGCAGCGCCTGCAATTACGAATCAGCTCAGGAGTGATCGAGGACAAGGCTTTGAACGACGCTCTTCAACAACAATTCTACGCGAGGCTGTCTGCGACGATCAGGCTCGCAGACTTCTTCAATGCGATGGCTGCGGGGTACTGTCAAACGGTCCGAAGATTTGCAACGGGCGGCCCTGGGTTATCTTCCACGCGATTCTCATTCCAAAGAAGAGGATCAACAGACCCATTGCACCCCACCCGGGACTATCCGAAAGCTGAAGGAACGGGGACGCCAGCCCGAGGAGCGCCAGTCGGCCGAGCCACGTCCCCACGTCCGCCAGGCTCATCTGGGGCCGTGCCGCTCTGGGCGCCGGTTCCGGCGCTTGTTCCGGAGACCCGTTCTCCAGTTGGCGCTGCTCCTGCCGCAGTTGCTGTTGCTGCGTCTGTCTCTGCTCTTTGCGCTCGTCGGCCAGATGAATCCAGATGGGAACCGCCGCCATCGACACCGCCGCATAGGTCAGTAGAGCCGCGGTAATCTGGTAACGTCTGCCGCCGGTTCCATTGGAGGCCTTCATCATCGCCGTACCCACGATCCAGCCGACCCCGATCGACATGTAGCTGATCACCCAACCCTGCAGCAGGATGGCGACCAGGGCATACCCGATTAGTCCCACGACGGCTGCACCGATGCCCGCGGCAAGCGCGCGCACATATGCCGCATGCGTATCCATGGCCAATTCGCGGTGCATCTTCTCCGCACAGGCGGGACAAGCCATCGCATCATTGGTTCGATAGTATCGTCCGGCAATCGGCTGCTGGCAGAAGCGACAGCGATCGCTTCCTGGCTTCCCCGTGTACTCAGCCGTTCCGAACTGCGGCGTGGGATTGTTGAAGGTGTCACTCATGGCCCGGACGATAGCACAGCCTCCGGTGGCAAGGAAGAGGGACCTCAGCAAGACTCAGGGCTGGTTGTAGTAGCCGGTGCGCGTGCGAGNNCCCGCCCGCCACTTTGAACTACCAGTACCTGCAAGCCCAGGTTGCCGAACTGCGCTCGCTTAGCAGAAGGCACGCCCTTCAAGAACTCCTCATAATACGAAATTCGAATCCCGCCGGCATCCGCCAAACCGAGCGGGTCAATGCTGTAGAGAGTGATGCGCGCCTGCCTGAGCGCGGCGGAGGCCGCCACGATCGAGTTGAAGGCAATCTCCTGGTCCTTATGGGTAAGTTCAATATTCGGTCCCGTGAGCAACGGCCATCCCGGACTGAACCAGATCATCAGCTTTCTGCCAGGTCGCGTTCCCTCGTATGCTGCAAGTTTATTAAGAGCCTTGAGCGAGAGGTCAAAGCGCTCTGTCGCGCCGTAGAAGCCCTGAGACCGATTGATGGATCTCAGCCCGACATCGTATTGGTCATATAAAGCCGCCAGAGCATTTCCGTCGCGCGAGGAACCTTCCTGGACCTTCGTTCCAGTATCGGAGAAAACTATGAGCGACACCGGGTGCGCGAGCTTACCGCCATTCTGCAGGAGAAACTTTTTGAGTTCATTTCGTTCGCTAGCGACGGCCTGGAAGGAAGCGTTGACCGCGTCGACCACTAGAACAATTTCCACGGGCGGATCCGCAGTCGTGGCCGCTGCGGCATCTACGGCCTGAAAAGAGAGGATGCTCTGAGGCAGTTTATCGTCCAGAATAGTGAAGTCTTCCTTCTGCAGTCCGCGAATGGGAGCGCCAGATTTGTCGGTCACCTGAACGTCCAGCGTGATCCGACGATCCAGACCGCCCGACACTGGGGCCGGCGCGACCTTCGTCGGCTCGGCACTCCGGGGTTGAAGCTGGGGTGAGGGAGTGTTTTGCCCCCACACGGCAGAGAGTGGGAGAAGCAAAACGAAAAACAAACGAAAGAACCGATCCATGCTGGTTCACCTCGCGCTGGAAATATCCGCCCGACATGAGCAGTACACCGCGCAGGAACCGACGAGTTGTCTACTGCCGGTGTGTAGACGCTCCCGCTGCGATCTCGCGCAAAGCGCTCACAAGTTCCGTGGCGGCTTCTCCATCGGCCAGCGCTTCCAGGCAGACTGTGGCGGAGAACTGCGGGGACTCTGGACGGAATCGCACCTGCAAAATGTCCCGCCGCCGCGCCGACATCAACGCATTCAATTCCGCCGTCGGATCCTGTTTCCAGTGCGTCCGCGTGGTGAGGATGATGGGGCCGGGTTCGTAGATATCCCACTCTCGGTCATCGCGCTTGCGTGACGAAATTCCGCGGTTGTGCGCGCACCACCGGTGCCGCACTACTTCCAGATGAAAGCTCGGAGAACCGCCCAGATCGGCTTCGAATGTCAGAGTTTCCTTCTGCCGGCGCCAGCAGCTCACCAGCCATTGCAAAGGCAGAGCCCGCGGCCGGAATTTCACGGTCACGCGCGCGTTCTCGAACCAGCCCGAGGGAAAATGCAGCCGCGCCTGCAGCCGCGAGCTTCCCATCCAATGCGACTCCAGGATGCGTCCCTTGCCGGCGCATGCCGCTTGTACCCAGCGCAACGCCGCGGCTCCCTTTTTTCGATTGTAGGTGGAAAACACGAAGTACCACAGCCCCAGAACGGCAACCGAAGCGGCCACGTCAATCAGCAGAAGGCGCCCCACAACGCTTCCTCTGATGCTCATGGTACGTCCGAGGTTGCGGCGAAGCAAGGGGACAATAGGCCCCAATTCACAATTCCGGAGGCCTCGCAGGACTTAACTGTGGAAAACCCAGCGCCTACTGCTCCTGCCTCGGCACGTCCGGCTATGAGGACTGTGAAGTGATCCCCCACCCACCTCCCCGCTACAATGGCGGCGTGCCCTTCATCATCCGTGACTTCCAGCCCCCGGACTTCGATGCGCTCTGGCGCATTGATCAAGGCTGTTTTCCCGCCGGCATTTCCTACTCACGGGCGGAGCTCAAGGCCTACATGCGTCGCCGCGGTTCATTCACTCTGGTGGCAATCAGCGACGCAAGCGAGGCAGTCATTCCCAATTCCGGAAAAGTCGAAGAATATTCTTCGGCGACCGCTTCCCCCGATGCCGCCATTGCCGGCTTCCTCGTAGCGGAAGCCGGCAGCCTCGCCCGCGGCCACATCATTACCATCGACGTGGTCGCCGCCGCCCGCCGCTTCGGAGTCGGATCTCTGCTCCTGCGCGCCGCCGAAGATCGACTGCGCACTGCCGGTTCCACCTCAGTGGAACTGGAAACCGCCGTGGACAACCTCTCCGCCCTGTCGTTCTACAAACGCCACGCCTACAGCGTGATCAAGACCTTCCCGCGCTACTATTCGAATGGCGTGGACGCGCTGGTTCTGCGAAAGGAACTTGACTAGCTCTCTCCGCAGCGTTTGCAGCCAAAAGCTTTCGTCCTCCGTGCCGCCGATTTGCACTTTTCCACCTTCTCCAGCTACCTTGCCATGTAATGAAAGCCTCGATCAAGGTCGCGATCCAGGGCGAGCTCGGTTCCTTCAGCCACGAAGCTGCGGAGCGTATGCTGGCGCGCTGCGCCGTCGTCCCCTGCGCCCGTTCCGCCGAGGTTTTCGATCGCCTGGAGAACGGATCGGTCGCCGCCGCCGTCATCCCCATCGAAAATTCGCTCGCCGGCACAGTCGCCGAGCATGCCGATCTTCTGGTCGCGCGGGACGTCTTCATCCAAGGCGAATTCCTGCTGCGCATCGTGCACAACGTGATCGCCGCTCCCGGTGTGAAGTTCAGCGCATTGCGCCGCGCTTTCTCCCACCCGGTGGCGCTCGACCAGTGCCGCGACTTCTTCCGCCGCTATCCTAAGATCGAGCCGGTCCCGTTCTACGACACGGCCGGCAGCGTGAAGCATGTCGTCGCCCATCATCTTCCCGACGCCGCCGGCATCGCCGGGCACCACGCTGCTCTCGAGTACTCCGGCAAGACTCTCCAGGCCGGCATCGAAGACGACAAACGCAACTTCACCCGCTTCTTCCTGATTCGCCCGTTGAAGACAAAGTCGAGCGCCGCCAGCGCAGAGAAAAAGGGGAGCTCTGCCTCCGTCCTTCGCTATCAGCGCCTCATTCCGCCCGGCGCCAACAAGACTTCCATCGCCTTCAAGGTCAAGAACGTTCCCGGAGCGTTATTCAAGTCGCTCAGCGTTTTCGCCCTGCGCGATATCAGCCTGAGCAAGATCGAATCGCGCCCCATGCGCGGNNCGTCCCTGGGAATACGTCTTCTACGTCGACTTCCTCCGCGGCGACGACGAACCCGCCCGCAACGCCCTTCGCCATCTGGGCGAGGTGGCGGAGTTCGTCAAAGTACTGGGCATTTACCCGGCAGCGTAAGAGGCCGCTGACAGACTCTGGTTTGCAAGAATAATGATGAAGACGGACTCCCTGACGAGCGAAGGAATGAAGCCATTGCTGGAAGATTCCTTTTCGACGGAACTGTCCGTCTTGATGGGGCTATTCGGGCAGACGCGGCGCGCAGGATGGCGCATGGGCTACTCTTCCGGAATCTCCACCATGGCGTCAAGAAATTCACGGGCCGTCACGATTCGAGTCCAGACCCATTTCACGGGGAAATCCTTCAGATTGCCGGTCACAAGGTAATGAGCGCGCGCCGCTTGGGAACACTCCAGAAAAATGTCATCCTCGGGATCGGAACAGACACGCACCTTTTCGGAAGGCCTAACCCATAATCCCCTTTGCCGAATGGCGCGGAGTGTTTGTTCGATGGACGCCTCGCTGCGATTAAACTTCGGACGCCGGATCACCTCTTCGTATTCCGCGTAGACATCGCCGCTGATACATAACTGCGCAGCAGTGCCGGCGAGGGCTATCAAAAAGGTTCGGGAGGGCAGGCTTTGAGNNTTGCAAGAGCGCGGAAACCACGATATTCGTGTCGAGTACGACCCGAATCATTGCTCCGATGCGCGACGTTCAAGGCGAGCCTTCCGCGCCGCCGCTATCTCCGCATCGATCTCTTCCATGGAAAGTTGGTCCAAGCCCTGCTCCTCCGCGCTTTTCCAGGACGCCTTCAGCCACTCGGGGGCGGAGGGCGAGGTGGTAGCGCGGACGCTAATCTCTTCGTTTTCGGCGATGGAGCGCCCTAACAGACTTTCGATCGCCGTCTTCTGGTCGGGGGAGAGGTCTTTCGCCTTGTGGGTCATGCGTGTACTCGTTCTTCAAACTACTTCGAGAATTAGTGTAGGTCGTGTCTGTGGCGTTGTCACGTAGAATTGCGCCTAGCGAATCGATAACCGTGCCGCCTGATAACGTGTCGTGCCGCCAGCGGAAAGCCCCGCACAAGCCCCGGTACCTTAGGCATCATGTGACAGAGCGAAAAATGCCGATAGAATGCAAGAGCCCCAAAAAACATTCGAAGCGGATGGGATGAAACCTTTCCGGAAGAGTATCATCTAAGCTTGAGTGANNGACGTACGGGCTTTGCCCGTGCTTCCTGTGCGCGATACGGTCCTGTTTCCGCACGCCGTCCTGCCCCTCACGGTAGGCCGGGAGAGTTCCGTCCAGCTTATTAATTCGCTCGGTGAGGATAAGACCATCATCGTGGTCGCGCAGCGCGAAGCGCGCGTCGACAACCCTCAACCTAGCGACCTCTACACCCT
>PMXH01000481.1 GCA_003165855.1 Acidobacteriaceae bacterium
GGTACAGGTGTTAGCCCGTACAACGGTTTAGCAAACCGCCGCATTCGGCCACTCTGCCACCTCTCCGGCGTTGTGGACTACATTTTACCACGGTTGAGGTGAGGGCTCTTACCGCTTCAGTCACATACATGTACCTCTTGCCTTATTACCCATTGTCTACTTCTGCTTCTGCTGGCGCTCAGGAAGGCTGGCAGCGCCAGCTACCGCTTGCGGTTCCGGAAGAGACTGAAGCTCGTGCTGAATCCATTCCAGGTTCGTGCTGTCATGTCTAGCCGGCACAATAATGCTCTCGGCGTGTAGTAGCAGTAGTTCCGGCGGCGCCTGGCGGCTTGCAGAATACTGCGTCGCTTTCGGGCAACTGGCAGTTAGGTGGCGAATCCGTCCGATCAGTCTTTCATAGGGGCCTGCAAGGGGGCTTTCTTCTGCAAACGAGTGGCTCCGTGACCGGGGGCGCGGTTTACTCCATCTCGTTGCCTCCGGCCGAAGGTGGGGGAAACCCGACATTGTGCAACGGCGGATCGGCTCCAGTCGTAGCAGTGCTGCAACGCTGTTCTCCTTAGCGGAGATCCAAATATGCGTTCAAAAAGCGGCGGAATTTCTGGTGAAATGCCTTCTGCCGACCGGAACTGGGAAATGGCAACGGTTCTAGGTTGACCACAGGAAGATGTGCGTCCTTGAGTTTGATATAGAGCCTTGTAATGGTCCTGATCAGCATTATGGCGCTTGGAGCGATGTTTTCGATTTCCATAAGCAATTCTGCACCGCCAGCCTCAATGCGCTTGATGCGGGCCTGGGAACTGCCGTCGATCGGAACCTCCACGGCATCGATAAGGCGTGTTTTCAGCGCATGTCCCCAGTTTCCGATTTTCGAGGAGACAATCGGGTCATGACACCAGTTGTGAAGGCTTTTTTTATCCAATATTCACATCAGCTTCAACTTTGCGTAACACTTGCAGGTTAGACAAGTTCTTAGCTGTAGTTGCCCGCCTGGGGCGAGCGTGGTCTCTCACTCCGCCGGGGACGCAGTGCCGCCATAGTTCTGAACCCGCGATCGGCATCGAATTTCTCGAAAGGAAACTGGTGATAGGTCCGCAGTACAATACCGAAGCTCGCTTAGTCTGCTGCTCTTGACGATGTGCTTGTCTCCGTGATGTTGACCGGACAACCCCAAGTTCAGATACGGGGAAAACATGGCTTCCCTATAGGTGGGAACTCAAATGAACGTGAACCGCCTGCCAACGTTGCTTTTTCTCCGCAGGGTAATGCAATGAAAATCCACTCGAAGACAAATACGTTCCGTCTACTCGCCGCTGCCCCAAGCCGGCTCGCAACCCGCTCGCTCCTCAGTGCATTGTTCGTCTTAGCGAGCGTGCTCCAGTTGCCAGCTCAGAACGCTGTACTAACGGGCGCAATCGGCGGGCGCGTCACCGATCAAGAGCGAGCAGTGGTGCCGGGAGTGCCGGTGGTTTTGCGGAATCTTGCGACCGGGCTGCAACAGTCCGCCGTCACGAATCACGCCGGACTGTACCAGTTCCTGGCTCTCATGCCCGGAACGTANNGTAAAGGTCACCGGGACGATGCCACTCTTGCGGCCCGCGGAATCCTCGGCCAGCACAGTGCTTGACCGGTCGTTCGTTGATGAGCTACCGCTCAACGGCCGCCGCTACACCGATTTCACGGCGCTGACACCCAATACCAGTTACGACGGCGATACCGGCCTGGTAAGCATCGCGGGACAGCAGGGAGGCGAGGACTCGGGGTACGCCAACGGAAATGGCTCGAATGCCTTCACCGTCGACGGAACCAACGCCACCAACAACTACTTCGACGACATTATTGGGCGTTACCGCATTCCTTATCTGTATGGCGAAGAAGCGATTCAGGAATTCCAGGTTTCGGTCAGCCCTTATTCCGCCGTCTATGGCGGTGGAGCGGGATTCGTTAATGCAGTGACGCGTTCGGGGAGCAATGCGTTCCACGGCAGCGCCTTCTATTACAACCGCAACTCCGTTACGGGTGCCAACGACGCTCTCGACGAAGCAACTGGTTTACCGAAACCGCAAGATAGTCTGCAGCAATTCGGTGGAGGAGTGGGCGGGCCGATCCTGCGAAATCGTCTGTGGTTTTTCGTCGATTACGAGCAGCAACTGCGGAGCGATCCGATTTCCGTAATCAACCCAGTGCTGGACGCCACGCAGCCCGGTTTCTTGTCTTCTAACTTCGGCATTCCGGATGGGACGACCCTCCCACAGCCAAACGGACTTTTGCCTGTGCCCGGCACCGACACCGTGCCCGATGCCACCAATCCGGTTTATCTGCAACAAGTGTCCAACGTCATCCATGGGTTGAATCTGAATCTGGGGAGCAAAGCAAGGCAGCGCAATGATCTGGTCCTAACGCCGCGACTGGATTACCAGCCGAGTTCCCGGGATGGCTTGTTTCTCAGCATGAACTTCAATCATTTCAGCTCTCCCGGGGGCGTGATCACCGACCCGACCGTGGGCAATTATGGGCTGCAAACGCTGGCCAACGCGGACGTGCATACGTTTGAGGCGAGCTTCGGATGGACACACGCATTTTCATCAAGGCTGTTGAATGAGTTCCACGCGGGTACGTCGCAAGACAACGAAATCTCGACACCCACCGGTTTGGCTCCAAACACGCCGACGGTGATTCTGGATAGTCCCGCCGCGTTTACTCTGGGAAACGCCGCGTTTTCCATTGGGAGAGTTTTCGAAAAACAGTACTCTCTCGCCGAGCGCATGGACTACGTGATTGGCAAGCACACGTTGCAAATTGGTTTCGATTGGAGCCGCTCCTGGGATGCTGACACTAACGATGGCGGCGCCGATCCGAACGAGGCTGCCGATTTCGGGTCGCCGCTTGGACTCTACGAATTTCCCAGTCTGCAAGCTCTTGCGCTCGGACAATACATCAATTTCAGCCAGGCGGCCGGGCAGCCAAGGTTCTCCTTTTCGGTGCCTTACTACGGATTCTACGTGCAGGATACGTTTCGCGCATTGCCGAAGTTGACGGTGGAAATGGGCCTGCGTGAGGACTTCCAGGTTTATCCGCAGCCGGCGGAGAATCCGGCCTTTCCGCTCACCGGGCAGTATCCGAACCAGCTTCAACGCGTGGCGCCGCGCTTCGGATTTGCCTGGCAGCCTGAATCGAAGACGGTTGTGCGGGGAGGATTCGGGCAGTTCTACACCAACATGAACGG
>PMXH01000089.1 GCA_003165855.1 Acidobacteriaceae bacterium
AACAGTCTTTTCCCGCTTTAACAACCTCTGCGCACAATTTGGCATGCTGAAAATCGCCTGTAGCGATCATCACGCCGTCGATGTCGCCGCGGGCCAGCATCTCTTCGGAATACTTGAATAACTGCGGCTTAAAGTTGAATGCCCGCTTTACTTGCGCGGCCCGCTCTTCCCTCGCCAGGCTCCACAGATCGCAGACCGCAACTGTTTCCACAGGCATTCGCCTGGCAGCAGGCTGAACCATTTGCACATGTCCATGACTGCGCTGACCGCAGCCAAGCTGCCCCAAACGAATGCGATCATTCGCACCCAGAACGCGTGCATAGGATTTCGCGGTCATTCCCGCTGACAACATCGCTCCTCCGATTTGCTTTACGAAGGTCCGGCGGCCCGTTGCCTGCTTAATCTCTTCGCTCATGGCATTCTCCTGCTGGAGCACTGTCTTTGATTTTCGGCATCAAGTCTATCTCGATGTGGAGAGATCGTTCAAATGCTTTGCTGAGACTCGTCGATCTCCAGGAGCTTGACTTGACCCGCGCCTGCTCGCCTCATGATGTAGTAGAGGATTATGCCAATGAGTATCCATACGGTGCCCAACAACTGCGCCTTGTGATTGAGATTGAGCCAGATAAATGCGCTCACCGCGAGACCGATCAAGGGCATTGCAGCAGGTAGAAAAACCTTTTCACTGGAGCGAAATTTGTAGTGAACGAAAGCCGCGGCGTTCACTCCCATAAAGGCTATGAAGGCACCAAAGTTGAGCAACTCCGCACCACTTTGGTAGGTCAGCAGGAAAACCCCCACCAGCGTACACGCACCGACAATGAGGACATTGTTGCGCGGAACTCCCGTGCGGGCATCGACTGATGCAAAAATTCGGCTGGGCAATGCGTTGGTGCAGCCCATGCCGTAGAGCAGCCTGGCAGCGCCGAACTGCGCGGCCATTCCCGACCCCAGATTGGCAATGAGCAGGGTTCCATTCAGCAGATGGAAGAGGAAGGCTCCGCCCACTCGCCGGGCGACGAATACATAAGCGGTGTCAACCATCGACTCGGGAAACGGCGTATGTGCGGGCCATACTAATTGAGCCGCGTAAACCTCTAAGGCCGAGAGTATCCCGATCACAAGGCAGGTGCCGACGGTGGCAAGCAGAATGTTGCGGCGGGGGTTTTCGACTTCTTCCGACATGGTGGAGATGCCATCGAAGCCGATGTAAGTGAGCACCGCGATCGACGTTCCGCGGAATACGCGCGATGGTGAAAAGGTGGCTGGATCGTAGAAGGGCTGCAGCCACTGGCCCGCCAACGGATGCACAACCTGTGCGATGTAGCGGATAGCCTCGGCGAGGAACACGACCACCACGATGCTCATGCCCAAGGCAAGCAGCGCGTTCATGCGGCCGGAGGTTTTTACGCCGCGCAGATTGAGCACGGTAAACAGGGCGACGAATGAGACAGCCCACGCCGCGTAGGGCACACTGGGCAAAACATTCTGCGCGGCGGCGCTGCACCAGATGGCGCAAATGATGGGATTGAGAAGATAGTCCATGAGCATGGACCAGCCCACAACATAACCTAAGAGCGGATTCAGTTCCCTGCCCACGTAAGTGTAGGCCGAACCTGCGCTGGGATAGATGCGTGCCATGCGCCCGTAACTGAATGCGGTGACCAGCATGGCGACCATGCCGATGAGGATGGTGGTAACCACGTGGCCGCCGGCGACATTGCTGACCACGCCGTAGATGCCCATGGGCGCAGTCGGCTGAATAATGACGATGCCATACACCACCAGGTGCCAGAGCTTGAGCGACCGGCGCAGACCCGGCTGGCTATCGGGGGTCATAGATGCCTGGCGTTGCTCGCACTGTGGATTTGACGTGCGTAGGGAATGGTTACTTTGAACTCTCGACTTCCGCCCAATATACTCCCATCATTTGCCCGCATGCGAAGCGACTTCACAGGCCAGCCTACTTTGCGGCAGAAAGCTCTGCGAGCGCCTGCCGCGCAAAATGGTGAGACATTCTGGTATCAGGGAATGCCAGCACTTGTTCGAAAGATTCTCTCGCCTGCTCATTGCGATGAAGTGCCGCCTGCCGCAGGCCAATCTCGTACCACGATAACCCCGGATGGCTGCCAGTCTCCTGCCGCTTCTCGGCGGTAGCCAGCGAATTCGCGATCTGTTCGTCGGCCTGCCGCGAATCGTAGGCACCCAATGACTCCCGGGCCTTGATCGCCCAAACAGAATCCGCGCCGTCCGTACTTGCGGCGGCCCGATGCAGGAAGTCTTCGGCCTCCTTGGCATTTGAGCAGATTTGCGCGATGCCAGCGAGCTTTACATAATCCCGCGCCGTCTTTTCTTCCAGGCTCATTCCAGGATGCGTGCCTGAAAGGAATTCTTCAGCCTGCGCGCAGTTGTGCGCCCCGGCCCAAGCTTCAGCCTGCATCAGCCTGATTTCGAACAGCACCTCTCCCGAGGTGACCCCTCCCTCTTCGCTTGGAAAGAATCGATCCTTGAAGGGCGCCAGAGCGCGTTCATACTGGTTTGCTTCGGCTCGCGTCAATGCAAGCTGATAGACCAGGTCCGCGGGCATCTTCGAGTTGGGAGCATCGGCCGAAGGATATCGAGAAAGCAAATCCGCACGCTGTTCGGCGGAAGCTCCTGTCAGGCTCAGTGCCGCATCGAGGCCAACATATGC
>PMXH01000385.1 GCA_003165855.1 Acidobacteriaceae bacterium
ACTCCGGGAAGCGGCTATATTGCCCAGTGTTTTCAAGGGGTGAACGCAGGAGAGCCGGGTACCATTCTAGGCTCCCCCGGAATCCACGGTGCACAGGCATTTTGGGCGGGGTCGTCCAGCCTCCCGTACCAGAACTATTTGTATGTTGCAGGCGCCGGAACCGCCGCCTCCCCGACTCCGATGACTGCGTACCAGATGAACACCGCCACCGGCGAGTTTGGTTTGGTGGGCGACCCCGAAGGCGTGCCAAAGACTTACCCCTGGCCCGGCACGGTCCCCGCAGTGTCATGGGACGGTAGCAACCCCGGCAACGCTTTGCTCTGGGCAATTGATGCCGGTGGCTACGGGCGCTGGCTGCCGAATGGCAGCGGCGCTTTCCAATCGACCCCGGCGACGCCGGCCATCCTCGTGGCTTACCAGGCGGTCCCCCAGCTAAATCTGCAGAACCAACTCGTCTTGAACGAACTCTGGCAGAGCGATTCCAGCCCATCTAATTTCGGCCCAGGGGCAGTAAAGTTCTCGGTTCCCACGATCGCAAACGGGCTAGTGTTTGTGGCCGGCGGTGTCTCGGGGTACGCGCCCGGACTGCCCGGCGGGACCAACGTCAACTGCACCGCGAAAGCGCTTGTCAACGGCAGCACCCCAACTGTGTGCCAGGGAATGCTGTCAGTGTACGGCAAGGTCCACCAATGACTACCAACGGAGGATTTATGAGAGCCCTACAGTCTCGCGCCTTCCTCGCATCGCTGCTGCTCGTGCTTTGCGTTGCCGTCCAGGTTCCCGCCCAGACCGCAACCGTTTCTGACGTAGTTGTTTTTAGCGCCTACACCTTCGGGAATCCCGCATTCAGTCCAGCTCAGGGACGAAACGGACTGCTCTATGGGGTTCTGGGGGGCAGCAACGAAAATCCCGGAACCGTATTCGATTTCTCTATGGCGGGGGCGACTCACACCCTGTACACGGCCAATCCCGCCTCCGGCTATGGGCAATTCTCTCCCCTCACGCTCGCCACGGACGGCAACTTCTACGGTGCGATCAATGGCGCCGCAGTAATTGGCGCAGGTGCTAACGGCGATCTTTTCAAGGTTACGCCCAACGGGACCTTCAGCATTGTGCATGTCTTCGCCGGCGCGGACGGCTTGGGGCCGCTTGGAGCCCCGATTGAAGCTTCCGACGGCAACCTCTACGGAACCACTTGGGGTGGCTGCTGCACCCCCTCCACGGTTTATAAGTACACGCCGGAAGGCGTTTTCAGCGTGATTTACACCTTCGACAGCGCCCACGGCACGTGGGCGAACAGCATTATTCAAGGACCGGACGGTAATCTCTATGTTACGTGCAACGAGGGAGGAGCAAGCGATAACGGCACCGTCGTCAAGCTGACGACCGTCGGCAAATTGCTGGATTACTACTCTTTCCCCGGAGGCGCGGCGGGGGGCTCTCTCCCCGGAGGCTTGGTGCTGGCATCGGATGGCAATTACTACGGATCGACACTCCAAGGCGGTGCGGCGGGCGATGGCACCATCTACCGGCTGACTCCCGACTACAAGGTAACCACTCTCTATACCTTCAACCCGCGTCACAATGGCGGGAAAAATCCCGGATTCCTGATACTGGCCACGGATGGGTATCTTTACGGCGTCAGCGGGGGTGGCCTCTACGGCAATGGGGCAATCTTCCGGATCAGCACGAAAGGCGCGTACTCGCAGATCTACAGCTTCCCTTCCAGCATAGGCAGCGACGCCACGTCGATCATGCAGGATACTAGCGGTGAGTTCTACGGTACGACATGGGTCGGTAGCACCTACAACTACGGAGCCATTTACAGCCTCGACATGGGCCTCGGCCCGTTTATCAAGTTCGTGCGCCCCAGCGGCACGGTCGGCCAGGCCGCGCAGATTCTTGGCCAGGGCCTGACCGGGACAACCAGCGTCACCTTCAACGGGCTTCCCGCGTCCAGCTTCAGCGTGGTGAGTGACACTTACATGACNNGCGCGCGATGAGATGGGGTGTCCCATCGACATTGCCGGCCGAAAGGTCGTGAAGATCAGCATCCGCTTTACTTGTGGCAGAATATCCTGAGAGTCGCCAGGATCGGAGAGAATTTTGTAGTCCTGCACCCGGCCATTCTTGTCCACGTAAGCTTCGATCACCAGCGATTCGGCGTTGATCGTGCTCATGGTGCCGAACGCGCTCTGCTGCAGCTCCGGTCCCGTATTCAACATGAGCGGAACATCTTCGGTGTTGTTTGCCTGAAGCTGTCCTGGAATCGCNNCCGCCAGGATCGCGGCCACCAAGCCGAAAATCAGCACCGCGCAAGCCAATCCCGCGGTCGCCGGCACCATGAACGCGTTCAAAGTATTTTCCAGGCGCACGCGCAAGCCTTCATAGCGCGGCCGCCGCGTCTCGGCAGCCTCCCGCGAAATGGCTAGGCGCAGCTTCAGTCCCAGGTCCGCCGGCTCTTTCGGACGGCCCACGCTCATCAGCAATTGTTGCGTCTGACGCAACAACCTGTACTCGCCGAAGCACGCCGTGCAAGCCTCCAGATGTTCCTGCAAAGCCTGCATCTCGGCTCCGGACACGGCTCCGTCCAGATAGGGCGACAACAACCGATTTGCTTCCGCGCATTTCATGGTCCTGGACTTCGTCGGTACGAACTTCATGGCCACATACTTCATGGCATCACCTCGACCCTTCTGCCCCCTCCAGCAACCTGTCGCCGCAAACCTGATGCCTCGTCTTCTTTCGGTAGAGTGAGCCCCAACTCTCCGCCAACCTCGCGCACATACGGAGANNCCTTATGCCGGAACCACCACCGCTTCCGGTTCGCCGCTTCATGGAGTGCAATCCGGTAAATCCACGTCTTCAAACTGGATTCACCGTGGAAGTGCTTCATCCCGCGGAATACCTTCAGAAACACATCCTGGGTTGTGTCCGCCGCGTCGGACGGGTCGCTGACCATGCGATACACCAGCCCATAGACCGGCCGCTGAAATTCGCCAATCAGCCAAGCGTATGCTTCTTCCGAACCGGCCTTCAGGTCCGCGACAATCGTCGCTTCCTCAGCCCGTGCTT
>PMXH01000008.1 GCA_003165855.1 Acidobacteriaceae bacterium
GTATTGGGCGATGGACCAGCAGCGGTATCTCGAGCTGATCACGCAGGCGTATCTGCAGCACGTATGATTTTCATCATTTTAAAATGCGGCCCGGCCGTTTCGATGATGAATTCCGCCGAAATGATCTGCCACCCGTGCTTTCTATAAAACGGCACCGCCGGCGTGCGGCAATTGGCCCGGAGAGTGTTGACGCCTTGGCTGATCACGCGCCGTTCCGCTTCCGCTAAAAGCAACGCGCCGATGCCGTGCCGCTGATGCGACGGGGCGACGGCCATGCCACGCAATTGGTAGGCGGCTTGATGATCGAATGAGTTGCGATGAAGGGTGGCGCAGCCGATGAGGGTATCGCCAGAGAACGCGGCAAGATGAATCGCGCCCGGCTCCTCGTCTCCGGGGAAGATGGCCGTATTGCGCGGCAAGCCTTGGCGGAGGACTTGGTGGCGTAGGTCGATGATTTCGGCGGCGGGGACGGCGCGGATAACGATTTCTCCGATTGATTGCTCCTGGCCCGACATTTATTTTCCCTGATTGATCGATTGCACGCGGCTATCAAATTCCGCCAAAACCGCCTGTTGATCCTTCGCCAGATTCGATAGCGCGAAGTCTTTTAGGGGCGCGTACCAAGTTTGGTCCTTCGCAAAGGCAAGGGCGACCGGGTCGGAGGGTTCCTGACCATACGTAGCCAGGAGAACTTGTCTTACAATGGCTAATTCTCCCGCCTGTTGCTTCCGGTCGGGGAGTGTCTTGAGAATTACGTCAATCCAGGGATTCACCTCGCTCTTCTCTTGCGGAAACTGCATCAGCCAATAATAGATCGTGATGGGGTCCTTCGGTTTGAAGTCGCTATATTGCCACTGTATTCCTCCATCGACTGGTTGCCAGCCTGCCGGTTCGACATCGCGGTACGCCCAAATGTGATGCACGGGAAATTGCTTGGACAGCATCGCGGCCATTTCCGGTGAATCCGTCTCAAAAAGTCCGCGATAGCGTAGGTATTGTTCAAATGGTGCAGTGATAACCTTGAATGTAGCCTTTTCAACATTACCTGCCCAGGAAGACCCGGTTTCCGTCGTATAACCGCCAAATTCAACACAGCTCTGGTTCAATAAATCGATCCATCTATGCGCGCGCGCCAAGTCCGGCGCAGGCACTGCAAGTTGTTTGCTGGCTGGCGCCAAAGCCATGGACATCGGAATTCGGTACTGGACAATCAAGTTTCGGACGTCGTTTGCCTCTAGTCCTTAAACAAGCGAATCGCCTCGCGGCCTGAGCGGGGCTGCTCCGAGGAACACGGGGCCACTCTCGTCGGCGACTTTCGTCACGATTATCTTCTCCGCCGGATTGTCATTGTGCATCGAATCGTCTCCACCACAAGGCCGTTGCGAACCGGAGCATCCAGACTCCGGCATCCTGTTGGGCCCCTTCAACACCGCGCCGTTGTCCTCCATGCTGCAACGCCGCGCAGCAAAGCTGGCTGCCACAGGTTGTATGTCAATAGTCGATAAACCAACCGACGCCCGCTCTTGATGATCTGGCACGGCAGGCGGATCACGCTCCCCACGAACCGCTTGAACTCCATCCGCACGATCTCCCGTTTCTCCTGCTGTCGCCGCTCGCTCCAGCGTCCTTTTTCCACCGGCAGCATCAGGCCCCACCACGCCTTGAGGCTCCACGCCAGGCTGGCCATCACCATGTACGCCCAGTTGCTCAGCAGGTTGTCCACCGGCAGTTTCATCGCGCTCACGCCGTTCTTCAGTTGTTCGATCAGGTTCTCCTGGTCGCAACGCCCGTTGGCTTGCAGCACCAACTCCTCCGCCGGCGTCACGCGGTCGTTGGTGATGTAAAAGAAGTAGCGGTACTCGTCCCACAGTTTGTCCCCGCCCACTTCCACGTCGATCGTCTTGCGGCAGATGATCAGCCGGTACGGCCGGTCGCACTTGCCCGGCTGGTACTCGATCTCGGCCACGTGCTCGCGGCGAAGCTTCATATTCTCGAAGCCGCGATCGGCGACCACCTGCTCCTTGGCGTTGACCGGCCTAGCTCGCTCCTTCGTCACCACCTCGTATCCCGCCGGACGGATCAGCTCTTTCCACTCGGATTTACCGAGCGATTCAGCGCGCAGCTTGAGCATCGCCATCGCGTCCACGCCGAAGAGAAAGCCCACGTCCGGCTGATTGTCCCAGCGGTCCAGGTGGCCGGTCTGGGTAAAGTCGGTGTCGCCGCGCAGCAGGATCGACTTGAATCCCGCCTCCCGGACCAACACGATGGTTCGATCCAGATACTCCGCCGCGTCCTCGTGGCTGGGGCGGTTGCCCGGACGATTCACCAGGTAAAGCGGCTCGCGCGTGTTGGCCAATGAGACTACCAGCGGATGGTAGCCCCACTGTCCGTTGTAACTGATGTCCATGCCCTGCTTGCACTCTCCGCCGGTCGGCGCGATCGTGCCGTCGGCGTCGATGACCGCCTGATCGAAGAATTCCTCCGGCTGCTCTTTCCACACGCGGGCACGCACGGAATTGATCGACTCCATGAGGCCGATCACCTGATCGGCCGACTCGAAGCGCCGGCAGAAGTCGCCGGCCGTGGTGGGATCGGGAATGCGTTGCGCGCCCAGGGCGTCGAGATACGCCTCGTCGTTGCGGAGCCGTTCCAGGTCTTGCAGGCAATCCCCGTCGCACAGGATGTTGTAGGCGATGTTCAGCACGTGATCGGATTCGTGGAAGCTGCAAAGGTGACATCCACCAAATCGCCAGAATCTCAACAGTCTTTGGCCACTTCACGGCGGACCACACCTCATTTTCACCGCAAAACCGCGGCCGACTCAGCCTTGGATATCCAAGCCGGTCTTATAGAGGAGCAGCGCTGCGCTTCAACCGGCATTCCGTCCCCCGTGCCCATGGAATAATCGGGCAGTCTTATTGAGGGATCAAACCCCGCCGCTCCTTCGCGTCCCATCCACCAAAGCAACGCCCAGCCCGGTTCCCCCCAAGTTTAATGCCAAACAAATCCCCTCCCCACCAGCAGGCGAAGCCCGCCGGAAAGACAAACTTCGATTTTGGCGGCCGGCGTTTCCCCGACGGCGGCGGGGGGCGTTTTCACTTCGACGAACTCAGTTGTCGCCTCATCATCGCGCAGGCGGCGTTTCCAGCCATAAAAAGCGTTCTGTGAAACGCCCAGGTCCCGGCAAAACGCGGCCACGGATTGTCCGCTCGAATAATGATGGGCGATTCGTCGCCGCCATTGCTCACGGATGCCCTGACGCGATTGGCTCATGCCGCCAATGTGCCGGCCGCCCTCAAAAGAAAAAAGATGCGGTTGGCGCATCGCTCACGAAATGACCGGCTCCAAACTTGATGCCCTGATTGATCTTCTCACGATCGAGTGC
>PMXH01000204.1 GCA_003165855.1 Acidobacteriaceae bacterium
CACCTGGCATAACCTCCGCAACCCCGCCTACCTCCTCGGCGGAAAGACCATCGTCGGCGCTCTCGTCTTCGGCCTCATCTCCGTCGAACTCATCAAGCGCTACATCGGACTCCGCCACTCCACCGGCGATCTCTACGCCATCCCCCTCGCTCTCGGCATCGCCATCGGACGCATCGGTTGCTTCCTCACCGGCCTCGCCGACAACACCTACGGCACTCCTACCATTCTTCCCTGGGCCATCAACTTCGGCGACGCCATCCCCCGCCACCCCACCCAACTCTACGAAATCGCCTTCCTCTTATTCCTAATCCCCATCCTCTATCGCATCCTTAAAGAAATTGTCATCCTGAGCGGAGCANNCGCGTCCTTTGCGAGAAGTGGGGCTTTTGCCAACGACTAACGACCAACGACTAACGACGGTTTTTCTCCCCGGCGACGCCTTCAAATTCTTCATGGTCGCCTACTTGTCCTTCCGCCTCCTCTGCGATTTCATCAAGCCCTACCCTCGCATCTTTCTCGGCCTCGGCGGAATTCAGTGGGCCTGCCTCCTCGTCCTCCTGTACTATTCTCGCGACATCGTCCGCTGGCTGCGACCACTACCGCGCTTGTCATCCTGAGGACCGCGTTCTTTGCGGGCCGAAGGGCTTGCCCTGAGCTTGTCGAAGGGACCGATGTATTCGCCGTCGCCACCCAGCAGCTCGATGCTCATCGGTAACCAAGCCCGTGGATCAATTCGCCTCCAACACGCTTCGCACTCTCGGCATCGTCGTCATCTCCATCTTCGTCATTTTTGCGTCCCTGGCGCTGCTTCTCTTCGCACTCTGCTTTGGACTAATCGGCGGCGTCGGCGGCAACGGCCATTACGATCCGAAAGTTGTGCCCATCGTGGTTGGTGCGATGGCCGTGGCTGCCCTTATCATCGCCCTCGGCGTCATCACCATCGCTAGGTTGGCGAAAGGGATCATCCGCGAATCCGCCGTTCCCCCACTCCGCTGGAACGCTCCCGCTGCCTCTGTGGGGACAGCCGTTCTCGGCTCTCCGGTCGAGCCCAGCTCGACTGCTCTTTCCGCTCCACCCCCCGCATCTGCGGCGGCGACTGCTTCGACCCCGCCCTCTGCTCCAGCTTCTACTCCTCACCCAACCGTGCAGCCCCGCTCCACCCTCGACGTCGTCACTCATCTTTCTCCCGCCAGCCGCGCCGCCATCCATCGCCTCATCCTCGCCATCGTCGCGCAAATCGCCACGCAAGTTGTCCCCGTAATCTTCGGATGGCGCTGGGCTCGCTCCTCCGTGCCCGCCAACTTCCGCGGCGCCTTGTTGACCACGTTCATCTCGGCGTTGGCGTCGAATGTGCCCTATCTAGTACTCCTCTTCAGCCTGCTTCGCCGGCCCGGACGCCGCGCCTTCGCTTATGCTCTCGCCATCCCCTCCATCCTCACTCTCTACGGAATTTTCGGCAGCTCAGCTCTCATTTTTGTTCTCCTTCGCGGCACCAACTCCCTCGCGTCCTTCTTAGTGATGATTCCCTGGGCCCTGCACGTTCTCATTCTCTATCTCGCCTGGAAAGCCATCCGCCTCACCGGAATCCTCCCCAACCCCGCCCGCATCATCCTCGCCGCGGTCGTCGTTTTCCTTTACTACTCCCTCCTGCCCGCTATCCTGATAGTCGTGAACTACTACGCAAGCATTTCCCCCAAAAGGTTTTCTCCGTGACCCTCTGTGCCCCCTGTGGTTAAGCCCTTTGCCGGCGCCAAAGTAAGTTTGCTGTATGATTTCCGCGACATCAATCGAATCAATGCCGCGGTGAGCGACCCATGCCCAAAGCCCGCCCCTACCTCTTCTACGACGTAGCTATCTCCATCTGCTCCACCTGCTACCGCAAAGTCGAAGCCAAAACCGTTTTCCAGGACGGCAACGTCTACCTTTTCAAACGCTGCCCCCAACACGGCTCCGAGCGCGTCCTCATCGCCGATGACGTCGACTACTACCGCCGCTGCCGCGAAGTCTTCATCAAGCCTCCCGAGATGCCCCAGGTCTACAACACTCCCGTCAAATGGGGATGCCCCTACGACTGCGGCCTCTGCACTGACCACGAACAACACTCCTGCCTCACCCTCGTCGAGATCTGCGACTACTGCAATCTCCGCTGCCCCGTCTGCTACGCCGCCAGCGGCCCCGAGCGCCAGCAGTTCCGCACCCTCGCGCAAGTCGAGAAAATGCTCGACGCCATCGTCCGCAACGAAGGCCATCCCGACGTAGTCCAACTCTCCGGCGGCGAACCCACCCTGCATCCCGACTTCTTCACCATCGTTGAAATGGCCAAGTCCCGCCCCATCAAACATCTGATGGTCAACACCAACGGCGTCCGCATCGCCCAGGAAGAAAGTTTCGTCAAGCGTCTCGCCGACGTCCGCGACGATTTCGAAGTCTATCTCCAGTTCGATTCCTTCGAGCGCGAACCTCTCATGCAACTCCGCGGCGCCGACCTCCGCCGCGTCCGCCTCGACGCCCTCGAAAAACTCAACCGCCACAACATCTCCACCAACCTCGTCGTCACCCTAAAGAAAGGACTGAACGACCACGAAATCGGCCGCACCATCGACTTCGCCCTCGAACAACCCTGCGTCCGCGGCGTCACCTTCCAACCAATCCAAGATGCCGGACGCCTGGAAAATTTCAACCCCGCCACCGACCGCCTGACCCTAACCGAAGTCCGCCGCAAAATTCTCGAACAAACCACCGTCTTCNNCCTCTGCTGCCTCCCCAAAGTCTCGATCCCCAACGAAGCTCCGGCTGATATGACAAAGAGTTGTCATTCCGAGCGAAGTCCGGAGCGAAGCGACGGCGAGTCGAGGAACCTGCTGTTTCCTTCCTCTGCCCTCTCCTACGAAAACATCTTCCGCATCATCATCATGCAATTCATCGACGCCCACTCCTTCGACGTCCGCAGCGTCAAGAAAACCTGCGTCCACATCGTCCATCCCGACGGCCGCCTCATCCCCTTCGACACCTACAACCTCTTCTACCGCGACCATCTGGAACAAACCCGCCTAACCCCCCTCCGCCAAAACGCCGAGTCAGCCCTGGCCCCAATCTGACAGCGCCTCGTGGCCCAGTCGTTTCCCGAACCCCACCCTTTGTCATCCCGAACGAAGTGAG
>PMXH01000379.1 GCA_003165855.1 Acidobacteriaceae bacterium
GCACGAGACTCACTTCGAGACCCTGATGTCGAAACCCAGAACTTGAGTTCTCCCGCAACTCTGCAAGGGGTAAAATTCAGACATTCGCGTCGCGCCTTGGATTGAATCATGACTCTGGCCGCAATCCTCGTGGTTTCTCTCAGTTTGGGATGCTCGCCACACGGCGTCCCCGGATCCGCAGTGCAACCTCCAGACCAGCAATCGCCCGCGGTGACAACTGCGAACTCATCAACGGCTGCGGGCCAGGACAGTGCACCGCCATCGCAGCAAGCGCCTCCCGCGCCGAACCCGGACTCCACGCAACCTCCGCCTGCTTCCCCATCCGACCAGACACAGACTCCCGCCGGTCCGGTAAAGCCGTCTCCGAGCAAGCCTCACCGCCCTCGTAAGAAAGCAACCACCGCGAATTGCGCGGCGGCCCCAACCTCCTTGAACCCAACGGCCGGGAGTACCGCCGATTCAACGAATACAGGTTCAACGAACACCGGCTCAAACGATACTAATGCAACTCCGGCAGGTTCAAACAACACCGGTGACGCCCCAGCGAAACCTTGTCCACCGCCCAAGAAAGTTGTGCGCAACGGAGGATCGCCTGAACCTACCGTGCAACTTAAGGGGGGCACAGCTGAAGAAGCATCGCACCAGCGCTCGACCACCGATCAACTCACGACCGCAACCCAGGAAAACCTGAAGAAGATCGCGGAACGTCAGCTCACCCCGAGCCAGCAGGAGATCGTAAGCCAGATCAAGCAGTTCATGGGACAGTCAAAAGCCGCCGTTGCCGCCGGAGACCTGGAGCGCGGCCGCAATCTTGCGATGAAGGCTCACTTGCTTTCCGACGAACTGGTCAAACCATGAAGCCACCGTTGACCCCGCTCACTTTCCTTTCGGCCGCGCTGCGTTCACTTTGGTCAGAAGATCCTGCGACATGGCCTGCATCGGACCGGGAATCTTCACAGCTTCGGTTAAGACGTCGTGCGCTTCGGTTGCCTTGTTGAGCTTGGCATAGGCGAAACCCAGGCGGTAGAGCGCGACAGAGTACTGCTGATCGTCTTGTCCCTTCAGCAGTTCGGTCGCCGTCTTCAATTCTGGAATTGCCGCCAGCATCTTGTCTTCCTTGATATCGGCGTATCCCACAATCGAATGAGCTACTCCCGCAGAAAGTTTGCGAGACTTGTCAGCGTCCGGTGCGTCGGCATTGGCGACTGTGATCGCTTTCTGCGAGTAGGCAATGGCTTTGGCCACACTGCCGGGTTTGGCGTCGTCAACGTAAGCCTCCGCCAGAAGCAGCAAGGCGGGCAACGAGTTGGGATTCGCCACCAGCGTTTTCTCGCCATACGCGAAGAGCCGCGCCTGATCGTTCAACTGGCCCGCGCCCAGGGTGTACATGGCGTAGCTCGAGACTTGATCCTGAAACCTGGAGTCGGGGAAAGCAGCAGTGTACTTCTCAATGTCGGCCATGCGCAGTTTGGCGTCATTCTCGCTGGCGATCACATTGAAACCCGCCGACTCGAGAAAGTCGCATGAGTTCTTCGCCGCGCTCTTGTCATCAGCCACCTGCTGTTTGAACGACGCGTCGCTCATGCCCTCCGGCTTGGGTTCCTTGTCGATGGAGTGGCAAACCTCTCCTCCCCTGACGGCATAGTCCTCTAGCTTGGCGTTGCTCTTTGCCTGCTGTGCCAAGCTGGCCTGCGAGACGAGGATATCGAGATTGTGCGGCGAGCCGGCCAGCGCCTTGTCTCCATACTCAAGGGCTTTGTTCAAGTCGCCGGTGGTCTGGTAGGCCTGCGAAATCTGCCAGTCTCCGTATGCGACGGCTGCGGGGTTCGAGGAGTACTTCTGCACGAAGTCCTGGTACATGGCGAGCTTCTTGGCCGCGTCCTGCTCGTTCGAAATGGCCTGCAGTTCGCGGTCTTCGGGCGTGCCCGCGGGAATCAGGATGGTGTCGGTCTGCGCGATAGACTGCACCGAGAGAAGGAGAAGGTAGAGGAAAACGGCAAGCAGCACCAGCGACCCTGCGTAGCGTTTCATAGGTCACCTCACTGTAGGGAGTTCGACTTCCATCAGCAGGCGAATCGTAGCGCCGAATACATTTGCGCGCAAGGACTGGGCGCACACGAGAAGGGTTGGATCGGGGAACCTAAGAACTTAAGGACCGTCTTTGTCCTAATCGGCTGGCATGGGCGCGGGGCGCGCTATTGCGGGACGGGCTTTCACTCTCGTAGCGACCGGCGTTATCGCCGGAGTTTCCAGCCACTTGCGGACTTCGGGCAGGGCTTGGCGCATGGCCAGTTCTCCGGAGCGAATCAGTTCGCCGGCGCGTTTGAAGTCGTCATAGGCGAAGCCGGCGACGTCGGGCTCGACGATCACGTCGGCGGCGCCGCGCCAGAGATGGCTCATCTGGTCCTGGGCGATGGCGAAAGATTGTCCAATCACGTCAAAGAGGTGCCGCGGCGCGCCATCTTTCGACCACTGTCCCTTCAAGTGGACCGCGAGCACGCGATCCGCGCCCATTTCGTGCAACGGCACCGTGGGCACGGGATGGGAGAGCATGCCATCCACCAGCCAGCNNTCCGCTGCAGTAGATGGCGCCGATGAGTGCGCCTACGCTGGTGCCCGCAACGACGCGAACCGGAATACCTTCTTCTTCGAGGACCTTCAGGACTCCGATGTGCGCCATGCCGCGGGCAAAACCGCCGCCGAGCGCCACGCCGATTGCGGGAACACGAGGCTCAGCCGCAGCGCCCTTGCGGGAGAGTTCCCGTCCAAAGGCCTGGACCGATCGAACGATCCTGCCAAGACTTTTCACTACGACCCCACATGCCTGCTTTCGCGGGCCCCCACTTAGAGTCCAAATCTATGGTGCAGGATGCCACGATTCTCGTTTCAGCTACAGGGCCCGATCGTGCCATTTTGCCATTACTTACGGGGAATTGGTCACCGGTTACTTGCTCTCAACTTGGTTGCGGAGCGGTTGGGCAAACCCAGGCCAGGGTGCACCGATTTCCGGGAAATCATGACTAACTGGTCTGATTCTGATAACTTACAGGCCATGGTGCGGGAGATATCATCGGGAGGCGTGGTCATCCGCAGGCGGGACGGAGATTGGTGGATGGCCGCCATCGAACTGCCACACGAACACGTGCGGGGCGGGGGGAGTCGCAGCCGGCGTGCCGCGGGAGCAAAACCGGTACTGGCCTTGCC
Organism: Acidobacteriaceae bacterium; assembly: GCA_003165855.1. Classification (GTDB taxonomy): domain Bacteria; phylum Acidobacteriota; class Terriglobia; order Terriglobales; family Acidobacteriaceae; genus Sulfotelmatobacter. The sequence continues at coordinate 3,205 of PMXH01000379.1, forward strand.
TAAGGGCTTGGTGGATCCTGGTGAGAAGCCGCTCGAAACCGCGCTCCGGGAAGTCTATGAGGAGACGGGAGTGACTGCCGATTCGATCATCAAGCTGGGCGACAGCAAGTACATCTATACGCGAACCTGGGGCGACCGCAAGCGGGTTTTCAAAATCGTCAGCTTTTACCTGATGCGTTATCGCTCTGGACGCATCAACGACATCACGCCCGAAATGCGAATTGAAGTGGCGCGTGCGCGGTGGGTCCGGCTGGAAGAGGCTCCGACATTGCTCGCCTACAAAGGAGAGAAGCAAATGGCTCGGCGAGCGCTGCAGTATGTGGAGGCGCACGCTAAGCTATAGTTGGCACCCGAAGAATTCCGCATACATACTCAGGGGAGCTTTTTCCCGCATAATGAACGCATGCGCCTTCGCGAAGCCCTGCATCGCTCGTTGCCGCTTCAGCTCACGTCACTGATTCTGTGCTTGTGGTTCTCCCTGCCCCTGCTGCCGTCGCCTTTAGCAGCGAAAACGCGGCCTGATGCGGGTTTAGACGCTGGCTACGTCACAGCGCTTGCGGCCGCCGATCATTTCCTTCAAGCCTGGCAGTCCGGCGACGTGGAAAACGGTATGGCGCTGCTGACTAGCCATGCCAAGGAGAAAGCTACCACGGACGCTCTGCAGGGATTTTTTTCCAACTCGGGTTCTTTGGCTTATGAAATCGATCGCGGCAAGCTGCTGAAGCGCGGACGCTACGAGTTCCCGGTCGTGCTGGTCAGCGCCGCTTCGAAAAGTAAACGCACCCGCCGAATATTCTCCAGCATTGTGATTGTGGACACTGGCCACAACGACTGGGCAGTGGATAAACTGCCGTAGACAGGGATTGCCGGTTGCGCCAAATTTCAATCTAAGCCGACAGTCCCGTGTGCTCGTCTGTGTCCTCAGTGGTGAAAGAATTCTAGCGAGGCTCGATTATGAAACGCATTAATAAAGTTGCCATTCTTGGCGCCGGAACCATGGGCGCCCGCATCGCCGCGCACTTTGCAAATGCCGGCGTCCCTAGCTACCTGCTCGATATCGTTCCTCCCGACGCCGATGCTCCGGCGCGTAACAAGATCGCGGCCGCCGGTCTCGACGCTGCAAAAAAATCGAAGCCCGCGGCCTTTATGGAGCTGTCGCTCGCTCGCTTCGTCACCGTCGGCAATTTTGAGGACGACCTGAAGAAGCTGGCTGAAGTCGACTGGATCATTGAAGCGGTGGTTGAGAATCTCGACATCAAGCGGGCGCTGCTGCGCAAGGTAGAGGCCATACGCAAGCCCGGGACCATAGTGACGACCAACACCAGCGGCCTGCCGGTGGGCAAGATCGCAGAGGGATTCTCCGACGACTTCCGCTGGGCCTGGTTTGGGACGCACTTCTTCAATCCCCCGCGCTACATGCGCCTGCTGGAGATTATTCCGACGCCGGAAGCCGATCAGGCAGCCATCGATGCCGTGGCCCACTTCTGCGACGTGCGGCTGGGTAAGGGTGTAGTCATCGCAAAAGATACGCCCAACTTCATCGGCAACCGCATCGGCACGTTTTCGGTGTTGAACGTCATTCGCCTGATGCAGGAAATGGATCTCACCATCGAGGAAGTGGACGCGCTCACGGGACAGGCGGTGGGCTGGCCGAAGTCAGCGACCTTCCGGACGATTGACCTGGTCGGGTTGGACATTCTGGGGCACGTGGTTGGCAACATGACCTCGAACGTGCACGACGAACGCAGCGACCTGCGCTTGCCCGACTTCTTCACTCAGATGCTGCAGCGAAAATGGCTCGGCGACAAAACGAAAGGAGGCTTCTACAAGAAGGCGAAAGGCGGCGAAGGCAAAGATGACGAGCGCATGGCGCTCGACTGGAAGACGCTGGAATACCATCCGCGGCAGAAGCCGAAGTTCGCCGCGCTCGATATGGCCAAGAACATCGAAGACACGGGCGCGCGCTTGCGGACACTCCTCGGCCTTGAAGGCAGCCCGCAGAAAGGCGACAAGGCGGGAGCGTTCCTGTGGTCGGCTCTCACAGATTTATGGACGTACGCTGCCAACCGTGTGCCTGAAATCTCCAACTCCATCGTTGAAATTGATCGCGCGATGCGCCTCGGCTTTAACTGGGAGATGGGACCTTTCGAACTCTGGGATGCCGCCGGCGTGGAAGCCACAGTCGCCCGCATGAAGAAAGAAGGCAAGCCGGTGGCGGCGAATGTTGAGAGACTGCTCGCCGCCGGGCGAAAAACCTGGTACACCGACGATCCGACGTCTACCTCCGGACGTAAGTACTGGGAATTGGGAACAGAGGACTGGGAAGCGGTGAAGGTGCCTGCGGGGGTGTGGTCGGTCACGGTTGCTAAGAAGTCAAACGGTGTGGTGAAGAAGAATTCCGGCGCCTCGCTGGTCGATCTGGGCGATGGCGTGGGCTGCATCGAGTTTCACAGCAAGATGAACTCGCTCGGCGCCGACATCATCAGCTTGATTCTGCAAACTCTCAAACCCGGCGGGCCCGGCGATGCTTTCGACGCCTTCGTCATCACCAACGATGCGACGAATTTTTCGGTAGGCGCGAACCTGATGCTGCTGTTGATGAGCGTCCAGGAAGAAGAGTGGGACG
>PMXH01000262.1 GCA_003165855.1 Acidobacteriaceae bacterium
CGACCGCCGCGCCATCGTCCTGCACCTGGGCGACGTCGAGTTCATTGACAGCAGTGGTCTCGGCACGATCGTCCGAACCCTGACCAGCACCCGCCAGGCGCACGGAGAACTGAAGCTCTGCAACGTCCCCGAGCATGTGCGCAAAGTTCTGGAGCTGTCGCACCTGACGAAGTTGTTCGACAGCCACGAATCGGAGGAGAAGGCGGTCGCTGCCTTCTACCAGCCCGGAGCCGGCGCCGAGACACCCATCCGCACCGGCCGCAGCGTTTTGTGCCTCGACTGCAACGCCGACGTGCTCGCCTACTTGCGTGAAGTCATGTGCCGCGCCGGATACGACGTCCACACCAGCGCTCGCCTAAGCGACGCTCTTATTCTGATGCGTGTCACGCATTTCGATCTACTGCTGGTAGGCCCGGGCATGACCGCTTCGCCAGGTACGCAACAAGCCTTCGAAGCCGCGTGCGTCAAGTTCCCGGTGATCGAACTGGGCGGCGAGTTTTCTACAAGCGACGCCGGAGAAGCGGGCGCTGGATTGCTGGAAAAGATCGAGGCTCGGCTCAACTCGAAGACCGCTTGATGCGGAACAGAACTACAAGCCGGTCATCCTCTTCTGCTTTACTGGGTCGCCGTCGCGGAGTGCGAGGCTTCCGCCCTATTCTTGCTCAAAAGCGCCTGAGCGGCCGCGTGGTCTCCGGGTGGTGCGAAGAAGTAGCCCTGCACGAGTTCGCACTTTAGCTGTCTGAGCACTCTGACCTGCTCTGCCGTTTCAGCGCCTTCGGCTACGACCTTCAGACCAAGGTTGTGAGCTAGCATAATGATGATGCGCACGATTTCACTCGTTTCGCTATCAGTGTCAATCTTGGAAATGAAAGCACGATCGATCTTCAAGGTGTCCACTGGGAATCCTTGCAATCGGCTCAGTGAAGAGTATCCCGTTCCGAAGTCGTCAATGCTTATGTGAACTCCCAGGGCCTTGAGTTCCGCGAGGACAAGGCTCGACCTTTGCGGATCCGCCATCGCGATGGTTTCCGTGATCTCTACATTGATACTGCTTGGGTGGACCCCCGTTTCGACCAAAATGGTTTTCATCTGATCCGCCAAGTCCGGCTGGGCAAATTCTCTTGGGGTAACATTCACGCTTATTGTCAGCGGCGGATCGCACGGAAATTCAGAATGCCATGCACGCAGCTGGAGGCAGGCCTCGCGCAACAACAGACGGTTCATGGGCAGGATAATTCCAGTCTCTTCAGCGATCTGGATAAAATGAGCAGGTGACAGGAGCCCTTCGGGCCGTTGCCATCTGCTGAGTGCCTCGAATCCAACGATCTTTCCGCTCTGCAACGAAACGATGGGCTGATAGTAAACGCGAAACTCGCGCAGTTCCAGCGCTCGGCGCAGGTCAGTTTCGAGCCTTAATCTTTTGACAGCGATAGTGTGCATCGCGGCGTCAAAGACCTGAGAGCGTGCTTTTCCTTCTCGCTTGGCTCGGTACATCGCTATCTCGGCATCGCGCACCAAGTCTTCTGAATTGGTGTAGGAAGTTCCGCAAAAGGCGATCCCGATGCTGGCGGTCGTCACCACCTCTTGTCCTTCCACCACAAAGGGAATCCTCAATCGCTCCTCAATGCGCTCCGCTACCCGAATGGCATCGCCGCAATCTCTGATGCCCTCTAGCAGTACGGTGAACTCATCGCCGCCAACTCTTGCCAGACTCGCTTCGGTCGCAACAGGACTTGTGTCCTGTGCCAGGACCGGCCGTGAAATGGTATCGACACCCCGAACCGAGGCGCTCAACCGGTGGGCAATTTGGACTAGAAGGTCGTCTCCTGCCGCGTGGCCCAAGCTGTCATTGAAGACCTTGAATTGATCGAGATCAATAAACAACACAGCGAACTTATAGCTTATATGCCTATGGGAAAGCGCAAGTACGTGCCGCACACGATCTAGAAACAGAGCGCGATTCGGCAGATTGGTCAAAGCGTCGTGCAAAGCATTGTGCGCGAGCGCCTCTTCGGCTCGCTTGCGCTCCGTAATGTCACGATTGACGATGACGAGTCTCTCGGTCTGACCCTCTTCACTTTGAATGGCGGTGGCGACCGATTCGAGAACCCGCCATGTTCCGTCCTTGTGGCGCATGCGGTATTCCAGCAACTCGCCTCTTCCCGTGAGTCTTGCTTTATCCGCCGCTTCCAGTACGCGCCGCCTGTCGTCGGGATGGACTTGCTCCACTGCCGAGCTCAGCTTCAATTCCTCTGACGAATACCCGAGAACCTTCTTGTACGCGGGGCTGTTATAGAGCCGATTTCCAGCGCAATCGATGACCGCGATCATATCCGCGGCATTTTCGGTGATGACTTCAAAAAGCTGATTGCGCTCCGTCAGTTCGCGACGAATTCGCTGGAGTTGGAGGTGTTGGTAAACCGTGTAAATGTCAAACAGAAGAACAAGACATGCCAATCCGCGCACCCACTCCTTAAGATCAAGCCACTCGGCGTTTTGCAAGAGGCGACTGCCAGGGAAGGTCAGCGATACGATGCCCGCTGTCAGCACTAACGTGACCGTGACGGCAAATCCCCAAAGCCACCACTCGCGTGCCTCGACCTGCCGCATCGGTCTGGTGCGGCGTTGCTTCTGTCGTTCGTTATTCACTGCCAGCCCTCACGGGATGAGAACATTAGCTTTAGTGTGAGAACAATGCCGTGAAAGTGAAAGTTACCAAAGGCAACCAACGACATATTGAGTATTATTCATGCGTCGACCAGCGGACGCCGGCCCGCTGCGATGGACTCATTGCACCTCAGGGAAGCGCCATGCGTGCTGTCCCTGCGCCTGCGATCCCGCACGGTGACGGCGATCAAGCTGTCTTGCCGCACCGCAACGCGACTGTCCAGAAACTGGAACCGTGTACATGCTAAGTACACTCGGATTCCTTCCCAAATCCGTCCAACTCCGACAGACCAAGTCATGTCAGTAACTTAGCTGCAGCGTGAAAATGGCCGTCCAGTTGCAACTACTCCCGTCGTGGTCGCAAGGCCGTCACCCTGGCGCCGCAGTCGTCGGCAATCGACCTTGTGCCCTTCGGATGAATCATGTCCAAGCAGTATCCCTTTATTCGGGCACTCCGCCGCCCTACGATTGCGTTGTTTCTCGCCGCAGGCCTTGAGGGGCTTGGGCGAATTGTCTTTCCCAGCTTCTCCGCTTGGCAGGCGCACGCGGCTGCGGTCGTGCTCTGCGCCTTCGTTGTTTTCCTTCTAGCGTTGGAATTGCTCGGCCGCCAAGAGCCTCAACAGGACAACCTCCCTAAGAACATCATCCAGAGTCTTCCCGAGATTGCCTGCATCATCGGCTGTAGCGGACGATTCACGGAGTGGAACTCTAATTTGGAAGCGGCACTTGGCTACACAGCCCAAGAAGTTGTGAACATCACCGCTCTCGACATCATCGCAGAAGAGCAGCGAGAAACCGTAAAACAAGCCATAGCAATGGCGTTCGCTGATGGAATGGCCAAAGTGGAGTCCGTCTTGATGACAAAAGACGGTACTCCGATGCCCTGTCTTCTTACAGGCGTTCGCGTCGCATTGAATGACGAACTCTGCGTCCTCGTCCTGGCCCTCGATCTCAGGACACTCAGGCAGGCGGAGGACAGCTTACGAATAAGTGAGGAGCGGTACCGGTCCCTGGTTGCCAATATCCCAGAAGTCGTGTGGAAGGCCGACGGGGAAGGCAATGTAAACTTCGTGAGCTGTCAAGTCGAAACCATGCTCGGATATTCTGCGGCTGAGATTTATCAACAGGGAGATTCTCTCTGGTTTAACTCGGTCCACATGGATGATCGACAGCGGGTGAAGCAGGCGTTCGAATCGCTGATTAAGCTCGGCCAACCATACGATATCGAGTGCCGGGTGCACAGAAAGAACGGGGACTGGTTTTGGGCACATGACAGGGCTGTTGTCACTTGCGACAAGGACGGAAAGCGGGTAGCCACTGGTATCGTCTCCGACATCACGCAGCGCAAGGCGGCGGAAGAAGCTCTCCAGAAGCTGGCATCCATCGTGGAGTTCTCGCAGGATGCCATTTTTGGAAAGGACTTAAACGGCGTGATCACAAGTTGGAACCGGGCCGCGGAGAAGATGTATGGCTATACCACGGCCGAAGCAGTGGGACAAGACCTTTCCTACCTGTTGCCCTCAGAGAAGCAGGCTGAAG